>CAMFKC010000142.1 GCA_945956975.1 uncultured Methylocystaceae bacterium
CATGAAGGAGGCGTTCTCGACCGGGTCCCAGAACCACCAGCCGCCCCAGCCGAGCGTATAATAGGCCCAGTAGGAGCCCATCGCGATGCCGAGGGTGAGAAAGATCCAGGCGAGCAGAACCCACGGGCGCACCCAGCGCGCCCAGGCGGCGTCGATGCGGCCTTCGATCAGCGCGGCGACCGCGAAGGAGAAGGAGATCGAGAAGCCGACATAGCCGACGTAGAGCAGCGGCGGATGGATCGCGAGCCCCATGTCCTGCAGGATCGGATTGAGGTCGCGCCCTTGCGCCGGCGCGGGATCCAGCCGCAGGAAGGGGTTCGAGGTCAGCAGGATGAAGAGGTAGAACAGCGCGGCGATCCACGATTGCACCGCAAGCACGGTCGCTTTTAGGCTCGTCGGGATGTTTGCGCCGAAAGCCGCCACCAGCGCGCCGAACAGCGCGAGGATCATGACCCACAAAAGCATCGAGCCTTCGTGGTTGCCCCACAGGCTCGTGTATTTGTAGATCGTCGGCATCATCGAGTGCGAGTTCTCGAAGACCGCCGCGACCGAAAAATCCGAGCCGCCATAGGCCGCGCCGAGCGCGCCGAAGGACACGCACATCAAGGCGAATTGCGCATAGGCGCCCTTGGTCCCGACATCCATCAGCGCCGCATCGCGCGTGCGCGCGCCGATGATCGGCACGATCGACTGAACCAGCGAAACCGCCAGCGCGAGGATGAGGGCGTAATGGCCGATTTCCGGAATCATGCCGATGTCGTTCCTTCGATGCGCACGGTTACATCTGTCACTGCGGCCCCGCCTTCAAGGCGTCCTCGAACTTCGCGAGTTTGCCGGCGTCGGCGGCGAGCGCCTTGCGCGCCGCGGCCGTCGCAGCCTCGGCCTGCGCCGTCTCGCCCAGCACGCCGTAGGCGCGAACCAGCCGCGCCCAGCCGTCGGGGTCGTCGCCATTCTGCTTCAGCCTGTCGGCCAGCCGCGCGACCATGGAGCGGATGAAGGCGTTGCGGTCGCCCGAATTCATGTTTTGCGCGGCCTCGACGTCGCTCGCGCTCGGGCCGGGCGCGGGTTTTGCCTGCGGGGCCTCGGCCGTCGGCGGAGTCGCGCCTGCCGGCGCAGTCTCGGCCAGCGCGCGCCGTATCGGCGCCGTCCAGGGCGCGTCGGCGGGAGCGCCTTGCAGCATGTCCTGCCATTTCTGCCGCGCTTCGTCCGTGCGGCCGTCCTGAAGCGCCGCCAGCGCCAGGTAATAGCGCGCCGGCACGGAGCCGCCGTCCAGCGCCAGCGCCTTGTCGAAAACCGCGCGCGCCTCCGGCGTCACCGCGCCCTGAGCCTCGCCCACCAGAGCCTCGCCGAGCCCGGCTTCGCGGATCGACGTGTCCCCCAGCAGCGCAATGGCGCGCCGCCAGGCGTTCGCGGCGTCGCCGAACCGGCTGAGGCGCATGTAGACGGGAGCCAGAACCTCGTAGCTGCGGCCGTCCTCGGGGTTGTCGCGGACATGGGCCTCAACCCGGGCGATCATGTCGGAGAGCGTCATGCCGTTGGGGCCCTTGGCCTCGGCGGCGGGTTTCGGCATCGCCTCCCAGGGCGCGCCCAGCCGGTAGTAGAATGCGGCGGCAATAGCCGGCAGCGCGAGCACCGTGAAGGCGACCGCCGCGAGCCGGCGGGTGCGCGCGGCGGCCGGCGCGCCGCCTGAAGCCCTTTCATCGCGCTCGGCCGCCTTCAGCAGGCGGCGCGATACTTCGATGCGCGCGGCCTCGGCCTCCTCGGGCGCGATGCGGGCGGTGGACAGGTCGCGCTCGATCTCGGCGAGTTGGTCCTTGTAGACGGCGACGTCGTCGCCGCGCCGCTCGCCACGGCTGCGCGCCAGAAAGGGCAGGCCGAGCCAGGCCAGCGTGGCCAGCGTCATGCCCAGAAGGATCAGCCAGAAGATCATCTTGTCCCTTGCCCGAGCGCGGGGCCGGCCGGCCGGCGCGTCGCGGCCGGCTTATGGCCAGCGTTGAAGCCCGCCGGGCGCAGGAGGGCGTTGAGCCTCGTCAAAGCGGCGGTCATCCCCTGGCCAGCGCCTTGTCGATTTCCGGCCGCAGGACGCGGTCGATATTGTCCGGCGTCAGCGGGCCAACCAGCTTGTAGGCGATCTTGCCGTCGCGGCCGACGACGAAGGTTTCCGGCACGCCGTAGACGCCCCATTCTATGCCCGCGCGGCCGCTGGCGTCGACACCGACCGCCGCGAAGGGATTGCCGTAGCGCTTCAGGAAATTCAGCGCCTTGTCGGGCTGGTCCTTGTAGTTCACGCCGACGACGCGGATGCGCTTGTCCTGCGCCACTTTCAGGAACAGCGGGGCTTCCTCGTGGCAGGGGATGCACCACGACGCCCAGACGTTGACGATCGTGACCGCGCCCCGGAAGGCTGCGGGGTCGATGCCCGGCACGGCGCCGCCGGGCCCTGCGAGATTGTCGAGCGGCGGCAGCGCGACGTCGGGCGCCGCCTTGCCGATCAGGGCGGAGGGCAATTTCGACGGGTCGCCCGCGCCGAGCCCCTGCCAGAACAGCGCGCCGATGGCGGCGAAGATGGCCCGCGGGATGATGGCGACCCAGACGCGGGGGCGCTGCGCTTGGGTTTCGTTCTGGTTCTGAGCGGTCATTCTGCCTCGCTGCGCCGATGGCGCTAGGTCCGATAGCAATGTGGCCGCTGCATGTCACGCGACGGGGCTGCGTGAAAAGGTCACGCGGAGGCGGAGCGGGCGGCTTGGACGGTCAGGCGCGCCTGACGGAACATGAGGTTTCGGACGAAGGTCATCGCCGGGTCGGCCGCATCTCTGCGACGCCGGACCAGCGACATGGCGAGGTCCGCGCCCTTCGGACGGCCCGGCACGGGCGCAGCCGCAAAATCCCGCATGAGGCCTGGTCCCAGCAGACGGGGCAGAGTGGCCAGAAGGTCAGCGCCGCGCAGGAAGGCGGCGACGCCCGAGAAGCTCGGCGCCGCCACCGCAATGTCGCGGACAAGGCCAGCCTTCTCCAATTAAACATCGCGCTCATGGTCCCGTCATCCGAAAGGCGCAGCTTGCGCTACGTCAAGGCGGAGGCAGGCGTTTGGGGCTTCGATCCGCGGCGCAGAGCAAGGGAGGGCGCAATGGCGCAATCACGAAAAATCGAGGGCACGCCCGTGTTCGACGGCGGGTGCGCCATGAAGGGCTACCAGCTGAACAAGATGTGTTTCTCGTTCAACGACCCGGAAAACCGCAAGGCGTTTCTCGCCGACCAGGCCGCCTACATGGACAAATACAAGCTGACGAAGGAGCAGCGCGAAGCGCTGGCGTCGGGTCAAGTTCTCAGGATGATCGAGGCCGGCGGCAACGCCTATTACCTCGCCAAGCTCGCCGGGATTCTCGGACTGAACGTGCAGGACATCGGCGCGCAGCAGACGGGGATGAGCGTCGAAGCCTTCAAGCAGAAACTTCTCGACCAGGCGAGGCAGTGATGGCGAAGATCATCGGAACTCTCTCGACCTCGCACATCCCCGCGATTGGCAACGCCATCGCCAAGGGATTGCAGAAAGAGCCCTACTGGAAGCCGTTCTTCGATTCCTGGCCGCCAGTGCGCGAATGGCTGGCGCGCGAAAAGCCTGATGTCGTCGTCTTTTTCTACAACGACCATGGGCTGAATTTCTTTTTGGACAAGATGCCGACGTTCGCCGTTGGCGCCTGCGCCGAATATGTGAGCGAGGACGAGGGCTGGGGCATTCCCACCATTCCCTCCGTGCGCGGCGAGCCCAAGCTTTCGTGGCAGATCATCAACGGCATTGTCGAAGACGGGTTCGATCCCGTCATGTGCCAGGAGATGGCGATCGACCATGCGATCACCAATCCGCTGCTGCTGATGTTCCCCGACGCGAAATGGCCGGTCAGCATCGTGCCGATCGCGATCAACTCGATCCAGCATCCGCTGCCGGGCCCCAAGCGCTGCTTCGATCTCGGCCGCGCCGTCGGCAAGGCGATCGAGGCCTGGCCCGAAGACAAGAAGGTTCTGCTGATCGGCTCCGGCGGCCTGTCGCACCAGCTCGACGGCGAGCGGGCGGGCTTCATCAACAAGAAGTTCGACACCGAATGCCTCGAGGCGATGGTGAGCGGCGTCGAGCCGCTGACCAGATATTCCGCGCTCGACGTGGTCGAACTCGCCGGCGCGCAGGGCGTGGAGCTGATGTGCTGGATCGCCGCGCGCGCCGCGATGCAGGGCGAGGTGAAGGAGGTGCATCGCACCTATCACATCCCGATTTCCAACACGGCGTCGGCCGTGCAGCTTCTGGCGCATAGCCACGTGACGGAAACCGCGAAGGCGGCATGACGTTAATTCGGGGCGTGGTCTTGGCCGCGCTCACTGGGCAGGCGCCGCTGCGTGAACACGCGGCGGCGTTTTTTTTTGCGTGGCTGGCCATGACTATCGCCGCCCGGGTCGCTCCTGTGTAGGTCGTCGCATGACGGACGGGCCTTCCTTGCGGCCAGCCTTGAGCCTTCGCAGCTCTGGATTCGCCGAGATCAGTTCGGCGAGAAGCCGGTTGGGGAACCGCCGCTTCTGCACGATGGCGTAAAACGTCTCGGCGAGATTGGGCACCCGGCAGAGTTCAGCCAGCGCGCCGGACTGCAACTCGTCCCGCACGACGATGGGCGGCACGAGCGCGAGGCCGCTGCTTTCGCGTGCGAGCAGGCGCAGCATCGCCATGTCGTCGACTTCCGCGAGAATGGTGGGCCTGACGCCCGCGATCTCGAGCAGGCGATCGAAAGCGACGCGAATGTCGCTGTCGAGGCTCGGCAGCAGGATCGGTTCGTTTGCGAGATCCTCCGGGAAGCGGAAACGCTTCTTCTTGCGCTGCTTGCCGCCGACGATGCTGACGGGCTGCTCGTTCAGAAGATGATTGCGCAACAGCGAGCGCGCATCCTGCGGCGCGGCGCTGTTGGCGAGGACGACGTCGAGGGCGTGCGATTCGAGCTGAGCGAGCAGGTCGCGCATGTTGCCGGAGCGGACGATCAACTCCACGTCGGTGCGCCCGACCAGCGGCCTGACGAATTCGAGCTGGAAATTTCGCGACAGCGTGGTCAGCGCGCCGACGCGCAGCACTTGCCGGTTCGCAATCGGCTGGCCGCGCAGCGTGCTGACCAGTTCGTCGCCTGCCTTGAAGACAGTGTCGGCATAGTCCAACGCAATCTGGCCTGCCTCGGTGAGCGCGAGCTTCTTGCCATCTCGCAGAAACAGCTTGTGGCCTATCTGATGCTCGAGCTTCTGGATCTGAACGGACAACGCGGATTGCGCAACGTTCATCCTGGCGGCCGTGCGCGTCAGGCTGCCTTCGTGCGCAACGGCCCAGAAGTACCGCAGGTGATTATAGTTCAGTCCATGCATCGTTCTATATTATAGAACAACTTCATCTAAACAATGTATTTTTCAGAATATTTGCCCGCAGCTAGCTTGCACGGCGTTCCGCATCGCTCTTGCCGGAGTGTCCCGTGCCGCTCGAAAATCTTCCACTGCTTGCGCCGCTGCCCTTGGTGCTCGCCGCCGCAGTCGGCTTCGCCCAGCGTGGCCCGAGGCCGTCATTGGCGCCGCGGCTTGCCGAGGCCGCCGCGCTCCTGTCCTTCCTTGTCGCGCTGGCGGCGCTGGCCGCGCTTGCCTGGCGTGGGCCCGGCGACGGCGGGCCCATCCCTTCCGTCCTCTCGGCGCGGCTCGACGCGGTCAGCGTCGCCATGTTGCTGCTCGTCTCCTTCATCGGCTGGATCGTGACCCGCTACGCCGCGGTCTATCTCGATGGCGAGTCGCGGCAGGGCGCCTTCGCGGCGTGGCTCTGCCTCACGCTCGCCGCCGTCCTGATGCTCGTTTCGGCAGGCAATCTTGTGCAGCTTCTCGCCGCGTGGATCGCGACCAGCCTATTCCTGCACAAGCTGCTGCTGTTCTATCCGGACCGCACGCCGGCGCAGCGTGCGGCGCGCAAGAAGTTCATCACGGCGCGGCTCGGGGACATCGTGCTTGCCGGCGCAGCCGGCTGCATGGCTGCGGCCTACGGAACAGCGAATATATCGGCCATCCTGGCCGCCGCGCGCGCCGGCGAAGGCGGTTGGCTCGCTGTTGCCGCCGCGGCTTTGCTCGCGCTCGCCGCCTGCTTCAAATCAGCGCAATTCCCCATGCACGGCTGGCTGACGGAAGTCATGGAGACGCCGACGCCGGTGTCCGCGCTGTTGCATGCCGGCGTCATCAACGCCGGCGGCTTTCTGCTGGTGCGCTTCGCCGACGTCATGCTGCTCGCCCCAGATGTCCTCGCCGCGCTTGTCGTCATCGGCGGATTCACGGCCCTGTTCGGCGGACTTGTCATGTTGACGCAACCGGCGGTCAAGACGTCGCTCGCCTGGTCGACGGTCGCGCAGATGGGCTTCATGGTGCTCGAATGCGGCCTCGC
>CAMFKC010000143.1 GCA_945956975.1 uncultured Methylocystaceae bacterium
GGGGGCGGGGGGCTCCGCGCGGGGCGAGATGTGGGCTGCGAGCTCGCCGTGCCGCGCACGGCCGGCGATCAGGCGGTTGACCTCTGTCTGGCTGATGCTCATCGACGCGTCCTGTCCAATGCCCCTTCCGGGCTGTTGGACGGACGTTAGGCGCGCCCCTCTTGCCGCGCGTTCAAACGGTTCGCTCGAATAGAGGTATAAACCCGTTAGGAACTGGGCCTTTTGCGTTGCGCGGGCCGCCGCCTTCGCCTAATCCGCTTTTTTGGTTGAGAGGTTCCTGATGACCGCGCTTTCCGCTGACGCCGCCCATCGCGAAATCGTCGAGCGCCACGACAAGGTGCTGATCGTCGATTTCGGCTCGCAGGTCACGCAGCTCATCGCCCGCCGCGTGCGCGAAGCCGGCGTCTATTGCGAAATTCACCCGTTTCAATCAGCCGAAAAGGCCTTTGCCGAGCTGCACCCCAAGGCCGTGATCCTGTCCGGCGGCCCGGCCTCCGTGACGGACGAGGGCTCGCCCCGCGCCCCGCAGGCGATCTTCGACGCGGGCATTCCGGTCCTGTCCATCTGCTACGGTCAGCAGACCACCGCCGTGCAGCTCGGCGGCGCCGTGGAAGGCGGGCATGCCGCCGAATTCGGCCGCGCCGAGGTCGAGATCGTCGAGGACAGCGCGCTGTTTCGCGGCATATGGGAAAAGGGCCGTAAATATACGGTCTGGATGAGCCACGGCGACCGCGTCACCCGCCTGCCCGAGGGCTTCACGGTGAAGGCCGTCTCGGAAAACGCGCCCTTTGCGGTCGCGACCGACGAGAAGCGCCGCATCTTCACCACCATGTTCCACCCGGAGGTCGTGCATACGCCCGACGGCGCGAAGCTCCTGTCGAACTTCGTGCATGAAGTGGCGGGGCTGCGCCGCGACTGGACCATGGCCGCCTTTCGGCAGGAATCGATCGCCGCGATCCGGCATCAGGTCGGCAAGGGCCGGGTGCTGTGCGGCCTGTCGGGCGGCGTCGATTCCTCCGTGGCGGCCGTGCTGATCCACGAGGCCATCGGCGCGCAGATCACCTGCGTCTTCGTCGATCACGGCATGATGCGGCAGGGCGAGGCGGACGAGGTCGTGAGCCTGTTCCGCGACCATTACAACATCCCGCTCGTCCATGTGGACGCCTCGAAACTGTTTCTGGACGCGTTGGACGGCGTCACCGACCCCGAGACCAAGCGCAAGACGATCGGCCGCCTGTTCATCGAGGTCTTCGAGGCCGAGGCGAAAAAGATCGGCGCCGATGGCAAGGGCGCGCCGGAATTCCTGGCGCAGGGGACGCTCTACCCCGATGTGATCGAAAGCGTATCCTTCACCGGCGGCCCCTCGGTCACGATCAAGAGCCACCACAACGTCGGCGGCCTGCCCGAGCGCATGAACATGAAGCTCGTCGAGCCGTTGCGCGAGTTGTTCAAGGACGAGGTGCGCGCACTCGGCCGCGAACTCGGGCTCCCACCAGCCTTCGTCGGCCGCCACCCCTTCCCGGGCCCGGGCCTCGCCATCCGCGTCCCCGGCACCATCACGCGCGAAAAACTCGACATCCTGCGCAAGGCCGATGCGATCTACCTCGACGAAATCCGCAAGGCCGGCCTCTACGACAAGATTTGGCAGGCCTTTGCCGTCCTCCTGCCGGTCCGCACCGTCGGCGTCATGGGCGACGGCCGCACCTACGACAGCGTCTGCGCGCTGCGCGCTGTGACCTCGGTCGACGGCATGACCGCGGATTTCTTCCCCTACGACATGAACTTCCTGGGCCGTACGGCGACGCGCATCATCAACGAGGTGAAGGGCGTGAACCGGGTGGTGTACGATGTGACGTCGAAGCCGCCGGGGACGATTGAGTGGGAGTGATAAGGCAACATTAGAACCAGTTCTTTGAAGATGTCGGTTCAATATCCTTATGAATTTGTCTCCTTCCACGCAGCCTTAAGCGTTGGAAGCATAATTTCAATTTCACTTTTTTCGTCCTCCGGCAACTTCGCTATATACGCATCTAGAAAGTCTGTGCCTGAACTCACGTCTTTCGCTAGATCGTTGTAGAAACTGATAACTCGATCATCTGAAATCGGACGGTGCCCAAAGCGTCTCTCCAATCTGGCTGCTAATGGACTGTAGGGAGCGTTGATGTCACCCTTTTCCAGCAACAAGAGCGCGCGTTCAGCGATGAAAATCCATCGATAAACTTCGTGCATTTTGATTGTAGACGGGTCCGACGTGACTGTCTCGTCTTCGATGTCCACATACATTCCGCGCTGCCGAGCCTCCTCGACTTCGCCCCTTGCGGCCGCCTCAGTAACCAATCGAACATAGCGGAGCTCTAGTTCCATGATTGCGGCTTGGTCACCGCTTAGGCGCTGAAGTATTGGTTTCGAGGCTTCGGCGACAGCATTCCGTAGATCGTTCGGTAACGGATCGCGGAACGCGTCTGAAAGAAGCCTGCTTCCCTCTCCTCTTCGCCTCAATTCCGTTTGAACATATTCCGGCAGTTCAATAAGCTCGATACCGTATTTTTCTAAGATTGATCGAAGTAGAAAAACGCCCGCGATCACTTGTCTAAACTGATGCCAGCTAGGCGTCGCTCTGGTCTTTTTTACATCGGCGAGCTCGATATAGCCCTTGCCTGCCTCTTCGAAAGACAAAATTGCTAGTGACAGAGAGGAGCCAAGCCTACTGTTCTCCAGTAGAAGCTTCGCGTCCGCGAGCAGCCTTTTGCAGTTTCTGACTACAGCAGCGTGTTTAGAACCGCCCCCAGCTTCTGCGGAGCTTTCGTTCATGTGCCAGTTCCGCCAATGTATATCCAATTGACATATCCAATACCAATGCTAGGCTCTGAGCATGGTCCGGACAACCCTTTTCTTTTCCAACCGCTCCCAAGCCGTCCGCCTCCCCAAGGACGTCGCCTTTCCCGAAGGCGTGCGCGAAGTCCGCATCCTCCGCGACGGCGCGCGGCGGGTGATCGCGCCGGCGGATGCGCTGTGGGACGATTTCTTCAATGCGCCGGGCGTCGACATGCCCGCGCGCGAACAGCCGGAGCCGCAGGCGTGCGAAAAACTCTGATGTTGCGCTACCTGCTGGACACCAACATCTGCATCCACGTCCTGCGCGACCGGCCTCCCATCCTGCGGCAGAAATTCAATGCGGAGGCGGATGCGCTCTGCATGTCCACTATCGTCCTGACCGAACTGCTGCACGGCGCGGCGGAGTCGCAGCGCCCTGTCGAGACCCGCCACGACGTCGAGCGCTTCGCCGCGCGGCTCGACGTCCTGCCCTTCGACGCCGAAGCCGCAGCCCACGCCGCCGACATCCGCGCCGCGCTGGAGAAGAAGGGGCAGGGCATCGGCGGCTACGACGTCCTGATCGCCGGCCACGCCCGCAGCCGCGGGCTGGTGGTCGTCACCGGCAATCTCCGCGAATTCAGCCGCGTCGAAGGCCTGCGCTGCGAGGACTGGCTCGCCTGACTCACTGCGCCCAATACCCATGGTCCGCCGGCAGCGGTCCCGCCGTGCGCACGCCCAGCAGTTCCGCCGCGCCGTGCGGCGGCCAGTAGCCGACGCCGCCGCGCACGAAGAGGATGGACCGTGCGCCCGGCTGATAGGCCGCGCAATCGCCGCCCGCGACGAAATAGCGGCGCTCGCCGGCCGCCTCGCTCCAGCGCATCGCCTTCAGGACAGGCGGGCGCCATGGCGATCTCTTCTCGATCACGTTGCGCTCGCGCGCCGCGCCGAGAGTGAGGACCACGCCCGGCGTCTCCGCCAGCGCACGGTCGAAGGCTACGCCCCAGTCGGTCGTGGTCGGCTGCGGCCGATGCGCCTCGTACTCCCGCCAGCCGGCGACGGCGGACGCCTTCAGCTCCTGCGGCGGACGGCAGGCGCGAATGTCGCCCTCCACGAGATCGGCCACCACCCGGGGCTCGGGAAGGACGGCGGCCAGCGTCAGCAGCACGCCCGCGCCTGTGACCGACCACAGCATCTGCGCATTCTTCCGCCGCGACCAGCCGCGCGCGGCGGCGACGGCGCCGAGGATCAGGCCGAGCAGCGCGCCGCCGGGACCGGTGATGAAAAGGCCCGTCATGGGGCCTTGATTGCCGTCGGACAGGAACATCGGCCCGATGAAGCCTGCCAGAAAGCCGGCAATCCCGAGAACCGCAGCCCAGCGCAGCATGGATCGCCCCCGCGTCCTTGGAAGCCGAATTGCACCATGGCGCGCTTTGGATTTCGTGAACGCGCGCCGGCGGCTAGGATGGCGCCGCGATGGAGGGACTATGCCCGCGAAGATTGTGATCTACGGCATCAAGAATTGCGACACGATGAAGAAGGCCCGCGCCTTTCTCGACGCGAAAGGCGTCGTCTACGATTTTCACGACTACAAGACGGCAGGGATCGAGCCTGCGAAGCTGAAGGCCTGGGCGAAGGACGTCGGCTGGGAAAAGCTGCTCAACAGGGCCGGCACGACCTTCCGGAAGCTGCCCGAGGCCGACCGGGAAGGCCTTACCGAAGCCGAGGCCATCGCGCTGATGGCCGCGCAGCCCTCCATGATCAAGCGCCCCGTGCTGGAGACGGGCGGCGCGCTGCTGGCGGGGTTCAAGCCGGAGGACTACGAGAAGGTTCGCGGATAGGTCCGGGGCGTCGTTCTGGACAGCCGAAGGCCGATCCGGGACCCTCGGCCACGCACGGCAATTGGGTCCCGGCGCTCCGCATCGCTAGCGCGACGCTGCGGCCGGCATGACAGGCTGACCCAACCTCGCTTTCGCCACGCCGTTCTGCTAGAGCCTGCCGACAATTCAGGAAATTCGCCGGGAAGACGCAGGCATGGCCGATATTTTCCGCGAGGTTGACGAAGAGGTTCGTCAGGATCGCGCCCTCGCATTCTGGAACAGATACCAGAACCTCATCATCGCTGTCGCCGCGATCGTGGTGATCGCCGCCGGCGGCTGGCGTTTCTGGCAGGCGCAACAGCTGAAGAACGCCTATGCGGCCGACGACAAGCTCCAGGCCGCCATGGCGCTCTCGCGCGAGGGCAAGTCAAAGGAGGCGGAAGCCGCCTTCGCGGCGCTCGCCAAGGATGCGCCCAAGGGCTATGCGGCCATCGCGCAGATGCGCGCGGCCGGCGAACTCGCCGCCAGCGACCGCAAGGCGGCCGTCGCGGCTTTCGACAAGCTGGCCGCCGACGCCTCGTTCGATCCGCTGTTCCGCGACGTCGCGCGTTTGCGCGCCGGCATGATCCGGGTCGACGACGCCGACATGAAGGAAATCGAGGAGCGGCTTTCGCCTCTGGCCGCCGCCGGCGAGCCGTTTCGCTCCTCCGCGCGTGAACTGCTGGGTCTCGCCGCATTGAAGTTCGGCGATCTCGACCAGGCGGGCCGGATGTTCGACCAGATCGTGACCGACACGGAATCGCCCGCTGCCATGAAGCAGCGCGCGGAGGCCTTCCTGGGGCTGGTGCGGTCGGACCGGAAGCCGAAGTAGAATTCCACCGCCCTCATGCTGAGGATCGTCCGAAGGACGCGTCTCGAAGCACGGGGATTACGGCCATCCTTCGAGACGCCGCCTGCGGCGGCTCCTCAGGATGAGGCCGTGGCAGTTGCAGAGTCTAGATGTCCTTTACCCTCGCCATCATCGGCCGTCCCAACGTCGGCAAGTCGACCCTGTTCAACAGGCTCGTCGGCAAGAAGCTCGCGCTGGTCGACGACCAGCCGGGCGTGACGCGCGACCGGCGCGAGGGCGAGGCCAAGCTCGGCGACCTGCGCTTCACGATCATCGACACGGCGGGACTGGAAGAAGGCGATTCCGCAACCCTCACCGGCCGCATGCGCGCACAGACGGAGGCCGCGATCGAGCAGGCCGACGCCATCCTGTTCATGGTCGACGCGCGCGTCGGCGTCACGCCGGACGACAGCTACTTCGCAGGCCTCGTGCGCCGCGCCGGCAAGCCGATCATTCTGGCGGCCAACAAGGCGGAGGGCCGCCTCGGCCAGTCCGGCGCGCTCGACGCCTTCTCGCTGGGCCTCGGCGATCCCATCGCCTTGTCGGGAGAGCACGGGGACGGCATGGCCGATCTCTACACGGCCTTGCTGGAGGCGCTGCCCGAGCAGACATCGCCGGCCGAGGAAGACGAGGCTGACGAACATCCGCAGTTCGCCGAAGACGAGGACGGCACGGAGCTCGACGTCACCAAGCCGCTGCGCATCGCCGTGGTCGGGCGGCCCAACGCCGGCAAGTCCACGCTGATCAATCAGATCATCGGCGAGGATCGCCTGCTGACCGGGCCGGAAGCGGGCATCACGCGCGATTCCATCGGCCTCGACTTCCAGTGGGGCGATCGCAAGATCAAGCTCTTCGATACGGCGGGCCTGCGTCGCCGCGCCCGC
>CAMFKC010000144.1 GCA_945956975.1 uncultured Methylocystaceae bacterium
CTCGCATTCATTCCAACAGCCAGGGCGAGCCTGAAGGCTCGCGGTCCGGTTCACTTCAACAGCCCCGTCTCCCGCCCGAGCTTCTCGGCCGCCGCATGCGGCGTCAGCTTGTCCGCATCGCGATCGACATCGAGATTGGCGCGGCGCATCCGCTCGAGGTCGATCGCGCCGACGAGCGGCTGCAAGGCCGCGCGCAGCTTGGAGTCATGGGCGCGCTTCGGCGAAATCAGGACGATGGCGTCGTAATGCGGTAGGGCGTTCTTCGGATCGCCCAATGTCACCAGATCCTGCGCGAGAATGCGGCCGTCGCTCGAGAAGGCGGTTATGACGTCGGCCTGCCCGTCCTCGAGCGCGCGATACATGAAGGTCGGATTATAGGATTTCACGGTCGCGAAACTCAGGCCATAGGCGTCGCGCACTTGTCTCCATTCCGGCCGCGACTGAAATTCGAGATCTGTCCCGAAGGTCAGCTGCGGCGCGACGCGCGCAAGGTCGGCGAGCGTCGCAACGCCCAGTTGATGCGCCCGCGTGCGCTTCATCGCCCGCGCATAATTGTTCTCGAAGCCGACGGCGCCGAGCATCACGACGCCGTGCTTCGCCTTCAGCCAGTCCCCGAGTTCGGCGAGCATCTTTTCGCGCGGCGGATTGTCCGTGCGCTGCATCAGGCTCGTCCACAGCGTTCCCGAATATTCGACATAGGCGTCGATGTCGCTCGCCGCGAGCGCGCGGAACACCACCGCCGACCCCAGCCCCTCGCGCGTTGCGGCGCCCAGGCCCGCCGCTTGCAGCCGCTGCGCCATGAGGTCGGCAAGAATATATTGCTCGGAAAAATTCTTGGCGCCGATGACATAGGCGCTGCGCGCGCCGGAAAGCGCGGGCGCGAGCGCCGCCAAAGCGGCCAACGCAAAGCCGCCTGCGCCGGCGGCCGCGCGTTTCCAGTCGCGCCGCGCGGCGCCGGCCTCCACCAGCGCGAGCAATTGATCGGCGACCAGCGCGGCTACGACGGAGGCCGCGCAGCCGAACAGGACGAAGACCCAGTTCTCCGTCTGCAGTCCCGAAAAAATGTAATTGCCCAGCGAGACCTGTCCGACAGGCGTCGCCAGCGTCGCCGCGCCGATCGTCCAGACCATCGCCGTGCGCAATCCGCCGACGATGGCTGGCGCCGCGAGCGGCAGTTCCACGCGCCACAGCCGCTGCGCGCCCGTCATGCCGACGGCGTCGGCGGCTTCGGTGATCGCGGGGTCGATGCCCGTGATCGCGGAGATGGTCGCGCGCACGATGGGCAGCATGGCGTAAAGCGCGAGCGCGAGTAGCGCGGGCAGAAAACCGAGCGCCGCTATCCCTGTGCCGAACAATTTCTGCGTCAGCCCGGAGAGCGCCAGCAGCAGCGGATAGAACAGCGCGAGCAAGGCGAGCGCCGGTATTGTCTGCACGAGGCTGACGCCCGCCAGCAGCGGCCAGCGCAGCGCCTGGCGCCGCGCAGCCCAGAGGGCGAGCGGCAAGCTGACGCCCGCGCCGAGCAGCATGGCGCACAGGCTCAGCAGTACATGCTGCGACAGGTAGTTCGGCAGGACGGCGAAGGCAGCCGCAACCTGCGCATTCATCGCGCAAGATCCGCGATAGCCGCCGCCTGGCGGCGCGGCGTATCGAACATGTCGGAGACATCCGGGTGCGCGCCCGACAGCATCGCGCGCGGCGTGTCGTCGGCGACGATCTCGCCCGCCTTCAGCACCACGATGCGGTCGGCGAGCAGCGCCGCCTCCTGCACGTCGTGCGTCACCATGATCGTCGTCAGGCCCATCTGCGCATGTAGATCGCGATAGGCGTGGCCGAGCGCGTCGCGCGTGACCGGATCGAGCGCGCCGAAGGGCTCGTCCATGATGACGATCCGCGGCTCCGCGGCCAGGGCACGCGCCACCGCCACGCGCTGCCGCTCGCCGCCCGACAGCGCGGATGGCGCGCGATCGAGATAGTCGCGCGGCAGGCCGATCAGGTCGAAGACGGCGTCGACGCGCGCCGCGATCTTGTCACGCGGCCAGCCGAGCAGGGACGGTGTGATGGCGATGTTCTCGCGCACGCTCATGTGCGGGAAGAGGCCAACGCCCTGGAAGACATAGCCGATGCGCCGGCGCAATTCGTGCGCTGGCAGTTCGGCGGCGTCGCGGCCGTCGATTCGGATCACGCCGCCCGTCGGCGTGATCAGCCGGTTGATGGTCTTGAGAAGGGATGTCTTGCCCGAGCCCGACGGCCCGACCAGAGCGACGAAGGCGCCCGCGCCGATCGCGAGACTGGCGTGGCGCACGGCGGGCCGGGGAGCGCCCTCATAGGCGACGCTGACGCGTTGCAGTTCGATCAAAAGAAATTGGCCTCCCGCAGGCGTTCGGTCCGTCATTAGACCGAAAGCCGCGGGCGGGGCCAAGCGGAGGCTGCGCCTCGGAACGGCTCGCAGCGAGTTGAACGAGCCGTTTGCAGCTCTCAGAGCTGTTCGAGCATCGTCTTGGCGCCGGACTTCTCCGCGCCGGGGCCTTCCTCGATGTTCAGCGTGCGCACGACGCCGTCGTCCACGATCATCGAGAAGCGCTTGTTGCGCATGCCCATGCCGCGCTCGTTGAGATCGAGGTCGAGGCCGGTCGCCTTGGCGAAGGCGGCGCTGCCATCGGCCAGGAAGGTGATCTTTCCGTCCGCCTTCGTGTCCTTCGCCCAGGCGTTCATCACGAACACGTCGTTGGTCGCGATGACCGCGATGTCGTCGACGCCCTTCGCCTTGATGGCCTTCTCGTTCTCGATGAAGCCCGGCAGGTGGTTCTTGTGGCAGGTGGGGGTGAAGGCGCCGGGCACGCCGACCAGCACGACCTTCTTGCCCTTGAACAGGTCGTCCGTCGATTTCGCCGCCGGGCCATCGGCCGTCATGACCGTGAAGGTCGCCTTCGGCAGGCGATCGCCAACCTTGATCATATTTCCACTCCTGCTTGGATTTTTGCGAGACGGCGAACGCCGCTGCGGCCAAGTTAGGGCGAAGCGCGCCCGCCGTCGAGCCTGACCGTGAATTCCAGCGCGCCGGAAGGCGCGGCCAGCGTCAGCCGCACCGGGGCCTTGGGCGCAGGCGCGTCCTTGGGCGTTTCGACCAGCGTCAGCCGGAAGGCGCCGTCGGGCTCACGCTTCGTCTCCGCGAAATAGCCCTCGGGCGTCTCGGCAAAGAGATCGTCGGCCTTCGCCTTCGGCGTGACGATCCACGCGGGCTTGTCGGCGCCTGGAACCGGCGCAACGGTTGCGGCAGCCTCGGGCGCAACCGGCTTGGGCGCGGCTGCGCGCGCGGCCTGCACGACGGCCGGCTCCGCGCCCGGCGCGCCCTGCGGCGGCAATTCGAGCTTGGCCTCCGCATGCATGGGAATGCAGATCTTTTCGCAGGCCGCGTAATCCATCTTGAGGTCCGCCGTAATCGGCTTGCTCGCGTCCTTCGGCGTCAGCGTGACCGCGAAGGCGACGCGATCATGCCAGCCGAAAACGTCCATTCCAGCTTCCACGATTCGCTTCGGCGCGGGCATGGCGACATTGAAGCCCGCGAGATTGGCCGAGGCCGAGAAATCGAAAACCGGGGGCGAGCCGGCATCGCCGGGATTGCGCCAATAAGTCGTCGTGTCGGGCGCGAGGTCGATGACGATCGCCGTCTGGTAGGCGCCGTCCGAGAGCCCGCCGCCCGAAACAAAGCTGACCCTTGCCTTGTCGCTGGCGGGCGCGGCCCAGGCGGACGGCAACAAAATGATCGAAACGGCGATAGTGGAGAGAAAACGCATATCAGTCACATAATGAGGCGCCTGCTCTCGCGCCACTGAACTTGTCGTGAGCAATCGCCGGCGCGCGCCTTGGCGCCGGGGGGAGGCGAGACTACCTTGGACTTATGGCGGCAAAGAAAACCAGACGGAAAAAATCGGGCGCAACGGAATTTCTCGACGGCCAGCTTCTGGTCGCCATGCCGTCCATGCCCGACGAGCGTTTCGCGCGCTCTGTCATCTACATCTGCGCCCATTCGGACGAGGGCGCGATGGGCATCGTCATCAACCAGAAGTCGAAATCCGTGACCTTTCCGGAGCTCCTGGTCCAGCTGAAGGTGATTGAGGAAAAAGCGGCGATCCGCCTGCCTCCCGAGGTCGAAGACGTGCAGGTGCTGCGCGGCGGCCCGATGGAGGCCGGCCGCGGATTCGTGCTGCATACCGACGATTTCCAGTCCGGCGACTCGACGGTCACGATTCACAAGGGCGTTTGCCTGACGGCCACGCTCGACATCCTGCGCGCGATCGCCGAAGGCGTCGGCCCGCACCAGGCGGCGCTGGCGCTGGGCTACGCGAGCTGGGGCCCGGGGCAGCTGGAAGACGAACTTCTGCACAACGGATGGCTGACCGGACCGGCCGATCCCGCGCTCATCTTCGACGCCGCGCACGACGACAAATACACGCGCGCGCTGCGCTCGATGGGCGTGGACCCCGCCTATCTCTCGGGCGAAGCGGGCCACGCGTAGGCGGAACGGACCGCGAGCCTTCAGGCTCGCAATCCTTGACGCACAAGCGAGCCCGAAGGCTCGCGGCCCTTGTTATAAGTGCGAGCCTGAAGGCTCGGGGTCCTTGTTGTAAATGCGAGCCTCATCACGGCTTCAGGATGATCCGCCCGACCACCTTGCCGGAGCGCAGCTCGTTCAGCGCCGCGTCGGCTTCGTCCAGCGGGCGCTCGAGCAGCGGCACGCGCGGCACGTTGCCCTTCGCGACGAGCGCCATCAGCTCCTTCAGCTCCTCGAGATTTCCGACGTAGGAGCCCTGCAGCGTCATCGCGCGCTGCGGGATGGTCGGCGTCGGCACCGTCACCTCGCCACCCATCAGGCCGACAACGATCACCCGCCCGCCGCGCGCCATCACGTCGAGGCCGAGCTGAACGGTCGCGCCCGCGCCGACGAGGTCGATTACCGCCGCAGCGCCCGCGCCATCGGGCGTCAGCTTGCGGATCTCGGCCACCGCGCCCGGCGCCTTCGGGTCGATGGCGGCAAGCGCGCCGGCCTTCATTGCGGCGTCGCGGCTCGCAGGATTCACGTCCACCACGATCGCGCCATGCGCGCCCATCGCCTTCATCAGCGTCAGGCACATCAGGCCGAGGCCGCCGGCCCCGATCACGACGATCGGCTCGCGCTCGTAGACCTTCGCGCCGATCTTCTTCAGCGCGGAATAGGTCGTGAGGCCAGAGCAGGCGTAGGGTGCGGCGACAGCCGTATCCATGTCGCCGATCGGCAGGCAGTAGCGCTTGTTCGGCACGATCACATGCGTGGCGTAGCCGCCGTTGCGGAACACGCCGAGGAAGCGCGACTGCAGGCAGATGTTTTCCTCGCCGCGCGCGCAGACCGCGCATTTGCCGCAACCGATCCAGGGGAAGACGACGACCTTTTCGCCCGCCTTCACCGGACCCGCATCCGGCCCGCCCGACACCATCTCGCCGGCGATCTCGTGGCCCATGGTGATCGGCAGCTTCATGCCGCGGTCGCCCATATTGAGCCGCTTGCCGCCGCCCAGATCATAGAAGCCGTCGCAGATGTGGATGTCGGAATGGCACACGCCCGCGGCGGTGATCTTCACCAGCACTTCCTCGCCGACAGGCTGCGGCGTCGGGCGATCGTTGAGCGAAAGCGGTCCGTCGAAAACAGTGACGTCGTATGAACGCATTTTGGTTCCTCCCGGCGCGGAGATTAGCAGCTTGGCCGCGCGCTGCGAGAGGGGAGGGCGCATGGCAGACGCGCAGCCGGGACTGCCGACCTCCGGCCGGCACATACACCGCGGATGAAAGCCGGCCGGAAGCCGGCGGTCCCGGCTTTAGGTTCTTTGGCGATAGCCGTCATCGCGAGGAGCGTAGCGACGCGGCGATCCATCCCGCGTTCTCTCGCGTCTCGGGAATGGGTTGCTTCGCTTCGCTCGCGATGGCGGCGCGAGTGCTGGAACTGTGCCGCCAGCCTACTCCGCCGCCTCCAAAAACCGCTCGGCCTGCGCGAGATCCACCGACACGAGCTGGCTGACGCCGCGCTCGGCCATCGTCACGCCGAACAGCCGGTCCATGCGCGCCATCGTGATCGGATTATGCGTGATCGTCACGAAGCGCGTGTCGGTCTTCTTGCGCATCTCTTCGAGCAGATCGCAGAAGCGCTCGACGTTGGAATCGTCGAGGGGCGCGTCCACTTCGTCGAGCACGCAGATCGGCGAGGGATTGGTGAGGAAGACCGCGAAGATCAGGCTCATCGCCGTCAGCGCCTGCTCGCCGCCCGACAGCAGCGTCATCGTCTGCGGCTTCTTGCCCGGCGGGCGCGCGAGAATTTCAAGGCCCGCTTCGAGCG
>CAMFKC010000145.1 GCA_945956975.1 uncultured Methylocystaceae bacterium
TGCCGCTCTCATGCGCGAAGGCGTTCCGGCCGACGATCGCCTTGTTGTACTGCACGGGGAAGGACGTCACCGCCGACACGAGTTTCGAGGCGCGGTTCAGCATCGTCGTTTCGACGCCGGTGTCGTAGGGCAGCGCATCCTGCCGGGTGCGGATCGCCATGATGATCTCTTCCAGCGCCGCATTGCCCGCGCGCTCGCCGATGCCGTTGATCGTGCACTCGATCTGCCGCGCGCCGCCGGCGACGCCAGCCAGCGAATTGGCGACGGCCATGCCGAGATCGTTGTGGCAATGGACCGAGAAGATCGCCTTGTCGGAATTCGGCACGCGTTCGCGCACCGTCTCGAACATCGCCTTGTATTCCTGCGGCGTCGTGTAGCCGACGGTGTCGGGCAGGTTGATCGTCGTCGCGCCGGCCTTGATGGCGGCCTCCACGATCTTGCACATGAAGTCGATCTCGGTGCGCGTCGCGTCTTCGGCCGACCATTCGACGTCGTCGGTCCATTTGCGGGCGCGTGTGACGGCGTCGATGGTCGCCTGCAGCACCTGCTCCGGCGTCATGCCGAGCTTGACCGACATGTGCAGCGGCGAAGTCGAGATGAACGTGTGGATGCGCCCGCGCTTGGCCGGCTTGATGGCCGCGCCGCAGCGGTCGATGTCGGCCAGCCCCGTGCGCGAGAGGCCGCAGATCACCGCCTTGTCGGCGCGGCGCGCGATCTCGGCCACGGATTCGAAGTCGCCGTCGGAGGCGGCCGGAAAGCCCGCCTCGATGATGTCGACGCCCATCTCGTCGAGCAGGTCGGCGACTTCCAGCTTCTCGTCGAAGGTCATGGTCGCGCCGGGGCACTGTTCGCCGTCGCGCAGGGTTGTGTCGAATACGATGACGCGGTCCTTGTTGGAGCCGGTCTCTGTGGCTTGAGCGGTCATGTCGGTCTTCCTGGAATCGGATGTGTCGTTCGAAACCGGCGCGACGCTTGAATGTGGTGTGGTCTGCCGGCGGGTCGGGTTCTCGTCATCCCCTCAGCGCCCAGGCAAAGCCCAGCCGGCGCTCAGGGGCGGCTAAGAAGGAGCAGGCCGAGGGAAAGCGCGCGCGACGGAGCGCAAGCGCGAGGCTTGGCGGCGTCTTTCAGCGTGCTGGTGGCGAAACGGGCCACGAATTCCTCGCGCAGGCGCGTGCGCCAGTCGCGCACGAACGTTCAATGGATAACGCAACCGCCGGATCGCCACAAGCGGAGATATGGCGGAAGGGCGCCGCCACATCGGGAACGCATTCGTTAATCCCGCGTTCATCTGTGCGACGGGGTGGCCTCTACTGCCGCCCTCCCCCACTCGGAGCTCGAAGCGTCATGTTCACGAAGCTGAATGTCCTGGCCCGTCGCCTCCAGACCGCCGCCGTCGCCGGGCGTCCGGTCCTCGCGCGCGCCGACATCGTGCGCCGCGGCAACTACGTCCCGCGCGGCTCGACCGGCCAGATCGTCCGTGTCCGCCCGGACGGCGATTACGACATAAGGTTCGACGGGCTCGACAATGTCGTCGTCCAGGCGAAACGTCATCAGGTGGCGGCCGCCCCGACGCTCGCGCCCGCCGGCCTGCTGGCCCGCCGCATCCTGTCACACTGAGGAATACCTCCCCAGACTGACGCGCCCGCCTCTGGCGGGCGTTTTTTTGTGGCTTGTGAGGGGCGGCGGGATCGGGCACAAGACAGCGGACTGTCCGACAAAACGAGCCGACAAATGCACGAAGAGCCTGTCCTGACCTGCAGTCCGCCCGCGCCGGACGGATGGAGCCTGTTCAACCTGCGCGGCGGCTACATCGACCGCAACGGCCCCCTCTTCTACCGCGACGACGGCCCGAACGGTTTCCAGCTCGGCATGCGCATCGAGCATCGCCACTGCAACCCGCGCGGTGTCGGCCACGGCGGCTGGCTGATGACCTTCGCCGACATGATGCTGCCCATGGCCGCGCACCGGCATCCCAAGGTCGGCCGCAATTTCCTGCCCACCGTCTCCATGTCCGTGGATTTTCTGGCCCCCGCTCCGCTCGGCGCCTGGCTCAACAGCCGCACCGAGATCCTGCGCGTCACCCGCAACCTCGTCTTCGCGCAGGGGCTGATCTACGCAGACGACACGCTGGTGGCGCGCGTGAACGGCGTGTTCAAGATCGGCGAACCCATAGCCAAGCTGTTGGGCGACGCCGACAAATAGAATTCGCGCCGGTGTGCTTTTCCGACGCTTGACCGTGCGCCGCGATGGGGCGAACGTCCCTCCACTGGATGGAGCCCCGCCGCCAATGATTCACCGCCTGCTGCCGCTCCCCGCCTGCGCCGCCGCGCTCCTGGCGCTCGCCTCCTGCAATTCGACGCCAGCCCCGCAGGCCGTCGCCGCCGCCCCGCCGCAGCAGCGCGCCGTTTCGCCCATCACGCCGCAGGGCTTCACGCTGCCGGACGGCGCGGGCTGCTCCGGCGCCATCGCGCGCTACCGCGCGGTGATCGCCAACGACCACGACACCGGCAATGTCGGCGACAAGGTCTACCAGCAGATCGAAAGCGAGATTTCCACCGCATCCGCCGCCTGCGCCGCCGGCAAGGACGGCGAGGCGTTGCGGTTGGTCGCGGCCTCCAAGAGCCGCCACGGGTATCCGGGCTGAAGCGGGCCTCGCGCGCTCCCCGTTGCTCGGCTAAGCTTCCGCCAGAACAAGAATCTGGAGGAGATCCCATGCGCCATCGCCGCCCGGCGTCCTTCCCGCTCGTCCTCGTGTTCGCCATCGCCGGCAGCGCCGCCCATGCGCAGGCGTCGGGCGCCTTCGAGCAGGCCTGCAACGGTCTCGCGGGGCGCCAGATCGACGGCGCCGGGCGCATCGTGCAAGCGGCCTTCGCGCCGGCCGGCCCTGTCGACCTTCTGCCGCCCGCCCCTGCCGGCGCCAAGGCGCCCGCGCCTGCCCATTGCCTGGTGCGCGGCAAGATCAACGAGCGCACCGGCATAGACGGCAAACCCTACGCCATCGGCTACGAGCTGCGCCTGCCCGAGAGCTGGAACGGCAAATTCTTCTTCCAGGGCGGCGGCGGCACGGACGGCGTGCTGCGGCTGGCGCTGGGCGTGATCGGCTCCGGCGTCACCCCGCCCAACGCGCTCTCCAACGGCTATGCGGTGGCCTCCACCGATTCCGGCCATCTCGACGAGCCCGGCTCGCTCGGCTCCTACATGTTCGGCCTCGATCCGCAGGCGCGCGCCGACAAGGGCTACAATTCCATTCCCACCACCGCGGCGGCGGCGCGCGGCGTGATCGGCGCGTTCTACGGCAAGCCCGCAAAACGCTCCTATTTCGTCGGGTGCTCCAACGGCGGGCGGCAGGCGATGGCGGCGACGCAGCGCTATCCCGACCTGTTCGACGGCGTGATCGCCGCCGCGCCCGCATACCGCGTGCCGCTCGCCGCCTTCGACGGCGTCGGCGGCATTCAAGCCGTCATGAAGATCGCGCCGAAACTGCCCGACGGCGGCCCGGACATCGGCAGCGCCCTCTCCGACGCCGACCTCAGGACCGCCGCCGACGCGGTTCTCGCCCAGTGCGACGGCGCCGACGGCGTGAAGGACGGCATGGTGCAGAACCTCGCCGCCTGCACGTTCGATCCCGCCGTTCTGGCCTGCAAGCCCGGCCAGAACTCGGCCTGCCTGGCGCCCGAAAAGGCCGCCGCGCTCGCCGCCATCTTCAAGGGAACGCGCAACGGCAAGGGCGAGCCGGTCTATTCCACCTGGCCGTGGGATCCGGGCCTCGCCTCGCCCGGCTGGCGCGCTTGGAAACTCGGAACCCCGCAGGCGCCCAGGCCCAACGCGCGCAACGTGACGCTGGTGCCCGGCTCGATCGCCTATGCCTTCATGGCGCCGCCGGAAAAGCCGGCAGACCTGATCGACTGGATGAGCCATGTCGATTTCGACCGGGACGTCCCCAAGGTGATGAAGGGCGCCGGCGGCTTCGAATCCGGCATGGAATTCGAGGCCGCGACCTCGACCGACCTCGACCGCTTCAGGGCGCACGGCGGCAAGATGATCTTCGCGCACGGCACCGCCGATCCGATCTTCTCGGCCTATGACACGATCGCCTACCTGAAGCAGCTCGAGGCCCGCTATCCCGACACGCGGAATTTCGCGCGCCTCTTCCTCGTGCCCGGCATGAACCATTGCGCCGGCGGGCCCGCGACCGACCTGTTCGACGCCCTGACCGCGCTGGACACATGGGTGGAAAAGGGCGAGGCGCCCGAAGTCATCCAGGCGAAGGCCAAAAATGCGCCCGACGTGCCGTGGCCCGGCCGCACACGCCCGCTCTGCGCCTGGCCGAAGGTCGCGACCTACAAGGGCGAGGGCGACATCGAGACGGCGGAGAACTTCGACTGCCGCTAGGCGCGGATGTGGGACATCGCAGTCGACCGGGAGCGAAAGGCCGGCGACACGTTCGGCATGATCATGGTGAAGCGTCCGGCGAAATAGCCATGGCTGATCGACGCCGCCTGGCCCGCCATCGTCTGGTTCACCAACGGCATCTTCAACGAAGACAAGTGGATCTGCGAACTGGAACAGGCCGCCTTCGACGCGCAGGGCGAGGACCGGAACCAGGAGGTGTTTCCGGCGATCCGGAATGTGCGGCGGGTGTTGGTGGAGTGTGGGGTGTGTGTAAGAGCTACTGTATCGCCAACGAGTGGCGCACTTGCACCGTAATCGCGCCGATCAAGTGTGAAGCTTACGCCAATAAAAATCGAGACGAACTTAACTGGGTCGACCATGAAATCATCATTGAACCTGCCAAGCGCATCTCCGTGGCATTGATGAAATAAAAAAGTCTGGTATCTCTGGTCCTCTAATTGAGGGTTGCAAATGCCAAAAGCGGTCGATGTATTTACACCTACAAGCGTCCCAACCTACTCTTATGTCGACCGGGGGACACATAAGTTGGAAGAGCAAATAAAGAACGCATTCCAAATAAAAAATCTGGTTGTTTCACTTTCAGGCCCATCTAAATCTGGCAAAACAGTACTTATTAACAAATCTATCACGCCAGAAGAAACAATCAAGATAAATGGAGCGCAGATAAAATCTGCAGATGATTTGTGGGAGACGGTACTTGACTGGATGGGGACACCAGAAGAAACTCAAGTTGTCTCTAAGAAAAGTATCGATGCAAAAGCTTCAGTCAAGGCTGGGGGTGAGGCGGGAATTCCGTTTGTCGCAAAAGGGAAAGCTGAGGGAGAGATCGCAGTAGGCGGTTCTACTGGAACCGAGACTCGTACAATATCAAGAAATGGCGGACTTAATCAAGTCATTAGGGAAATTGCAAACAGCGACTTCGTAGTTTTCATTGATGATTTTCACTACATACCACGGGAAATTCAACCTGAAATCGGACGTCAGATTAAGGCCGCCGCCGAGGCCGGAATTCGCATCTGCACCGCTTCAGTCCCCCACCGATCTGACGACGTGGTGCGCAGCAACAGCGAACTTACAGGCCGTTTGGCGGCGGTTGATGTATCCTATTGGTCGATCGAGGAACTGGCGCAAATTGCCAATACTGGTTTTCGTGAATTGAATGTGGACCTTGCTCCAAAGGTCATCAATGAGATGGCCACGCAGGCTTTCGGCTCCCCACAACTTATGCAGGCAATCTGCCTTAATTTATGTTTTCGGTTCAACATCAAGGATAGCGAACGGACGCACGCAAGGTTGGATGTTAGCAACGAAGAACTACGCGATGTTTTCGAGCGAACCAGCACGATGGCGGGGGATTTCTCCTCGCTCCTAGAGGGCTTGCATTCGGGGCCGAAGCAGCGAGGCTCTGAGCGGCGGATATTTGATCTGTCCGACGGGACGCGCGGGGACGCCTATCGGAGTGTATTGTTAGGACTAACGAATGATCCAGCCGCGCTCTCGATTACCTACGACAGAATGCTGGCACGAGTGAACAAGGTTTGCGTGGGGGACTCTCCCAGCGGATCGAGCGTAGCCGGAGCGCTCGCGCAAATGAGTTTGATTGCAGAAAAATTCAGTCCAAAAGCTCTCGAATGGGACGAAAACGTACTCGATATCATCGAGCCCTATTTTTTGTTCTACCTTCGATACTCTCCCAAGCTCCGGCAACTGGCTAGCGCCTGAGCGACGTGCTGGCAGAGCTGTGTGCTCACGTCGCGCCCCTCCCCTTGACCCCAGCGCCCCTATCCGCTACCAACGCCGCCAACTATCTAACCGGCGGACCCATGTTCACCACCCTTATCGTATCGCGAGCGCCTGAGACGGAGCGGGACTGAAC
>CAMFKC010000146.1 GCA_945956975.1 uncultured Methylocystaceae bacterium
CTATCGTATCGTGCATTTCGCCACGCATGGCCTGCTCGCCGGCGAAATCGGCGACGGCGCGGCCGAGCCGGCTCTCGTTCTGACGCCGCCTGCCGCCCCGCAGCCGAACGACGATGGCCTGCTGCGCGCGAGCGAGATTGCGACGCTGAAACTGGACGCCGATTGGGTCGTGCTTTCAGCATGCAATACGGCCGCTGGCGCCAAGCTCGGGGGCGAAGCGATGTCCGGCCTTGCCAGCGCCTTCTTCTATGCGGGCGCGCGCACGCTGCTCGCCTCGCACTGGCCGGTGCGTTCGGACGCTGCGGTCCTGCTCACGACCCGCGCGTTCCAGATTCTGGCGGCCGATGCCGGCGAGGGCAAGGCGGAGGCCATGCGGCGTGCGATGGTGTCGTTGATCGACGACGCCTCGCTGTCCTATGCCCATCCTTCGGTCTGGGCGCCGTTTGTGGTTGTGGGCGACGGCGGCAGACCGAGGCGTTGAACCTCAAGCGCCCGGCGGCTTGCCCTGCGGCCGGCGACCTGAAACCAGAGCCTTTGTAAGGACGCGCGCAGGCTGGCTATCGCGCGCATGCGGCGCAATTTTCTGGAGCGCGGCCAGCATGAACCGGTCGTCCGAACCGGCGAGCCACGCCGCGACCGAAATATCGTTCAGCTCGGGCGCGGTCGCCGGATCGGCGCGCCATGTCGGCGCCTCGGCGGTGGGCCTGACGTCGACCGTCTGCTGGATGGAGCGCTGTCCATCCGAGACTACGACCGTATACCTGCCCGACGTCAAATTGATCGGCTGGCTCGTCCACAGTCCGCCAGCGGCCCGTCCGCTCGCAATTTCACCACCCCGCGCGTCGGTCAGCCGAATGGACGCCTGACGCGGCCCCAACCAGCCGACGACAAAAGATTGCCGACCAGCGAACAAGGCCTGAGGCCTGGCGAGCGCGGGCGCGGAGAGTTCGCCCGAACTGCCGCGAATGTTGGCTGCGACGAGTTCGCGTTCCTCCGTGTCGAAAATGTTGATCGAGCGGCTCGCCCACTCCAGCAGCGGCGAAAACATGCTGGTCTTCGGAGGCTCTGCGGCGAGCTTCGCATTGTGATTGGCCTGCGAGATGATGACCTGTCCTGGCCTGCCGGTCAGTTTCAGCCGGATCGTGGCGCCGGCGGTTGCAACCTCGATGGCGTCATCATTGTAGATCGGCGCGAGCAGGGCGGGATGCACGTCGCCGCCAGCGCGATGAATGACGAACGCGTCAGCCTTGCCGTCAAAACTCTCGACATAACCGATTTCGACCCTCTTCTCCGCAGCGTTCGCGATGAACGTCATGGCTGCGACGATGCATGCGGCGACCAGGCAAGTCTTCATGGTGAAGATCCTTCTATCGGCGGCGCGGCGGCCACTGGCTCCGACACAGGCGGCGCCGGCTTTTTCTCCGGCTTCTTCAAGAACCATTTGAAGCCCTCTTGGCGAAGCTCCTTCGCAATGCGAGCCAGCGTTGCGACGAGATCGTGGATTGCGGCGCCGACCGCCGGTATGGCGAGATCGACGACGACCCCGGACTGGAATGTCTTGAGGGAGGCAAGCATGACCAGCAGCACGAAGCCGGCGGTGAGCATGCCGGCGACGAGCGGCTTGAGCCATGCAGCCGCGACCGCGGCCACGATGATGATCGCGAATGAGATCAACGTTCGCGTTGCGAGGTCCGGTTCGGTTGGCGTGCCGTTGACCGTCAGCCCTTCGATTGCATTGATCAGGACAAGCGCGCCTGGCATGCGCCCGAGCGGTGTCTGGTACCAGTCGCCGCTGCTGGCGAAACTGCCGCCGATGACGACGATGCGCCCCGCGAGCCAGGACGCCGCAGGCGCGCCGGACGCCGCCTCTACCAGCCGCGCAGGCCGAATCGAGACAAGCGGCGACTCCGCGCCTGCGGCGTCTGTCCGCAACCCGAGCGTAGACGCATCACTGCGCCAGCCTATGCGGTAAAGAACGCGCGTGCTGGCGTCCGCTTGTTCCACTTCGATCGGCGGAGCAGCCGGCGTCCGATCGGCCAGCGTTCCCCGCTCGACGATGCGTTCGGCCGTGCAATCGCCGGGGCTGAACGCGGCGAGGCGCTTCGCAAGTTCGTTCCAGGCAGGCGCCGGCGCAACCGCGGCCGCGCCACGCGCCAACGCCTCGCGCGCCAGCACCGCTGCTGAAACATGCGTTGCCGGCAGAACGGCCGGCCGGCCCGAGATGCAACTCTGGGCGAACAGGCGCCACCGGCGCACCTGTCCATCCTTGTCCCGCTCGAACAGAGGGGCCGCAAACGCAATGTTCGGCTTTTCGCGCGTTGCGGCGTCGAACACGGTCGGGCGCTGCTCGGCCGGTGCGCGCGGCCTGACGGCCGGTTGGTCCAGCGACCGCACGAGAATGAGCGGCGGAGCGGCGGCCGGATAGGTTTGCAGGAAGTCGGATAGAGATTTTTCCGCCTGCGGATCGTCTCGGTAGGACAGGTCGATATCGACGACAATCGCGAGCGGGTTGCTCGACGCGGCGTAATCGATTAGGCGAGCGATGCGGTCGCGTGGCGTCACCACGCGCCTGCCCCATTGATCCCACGTCGCATCGTCGATGTCGATCATGGCGTATCCGGGCGATCGCGCAGCGACGCCGCCGAGCTGATCCGAAATCCTGATCATCGTGTCCGCCGCCTCGTCGGCGGACTTGCGCACGACAGTCAGTGTCGGCGGCTGGAAAGCGACCAGCGCAATTTCGACCATGAGGCCGAGAACGACAGCGACAGCGATTTCGAACAGCTTCGGATGCCGCTCCTTCCATTGCCAGACCGGATCGAACTTCATCGCGCGCCCCAACGCGTGTCGTCAGGGGAACGTGCCCGAGACCGCTATGCAGGGCAAGTCGGCGTTTCACCGCCATGGAGGTTCGGGACCGGCGCCGGTTGTGCGGTGAGGCCCGGTCGGCTGCCTCGGCTGGCCGCTAAAAAGATCCGATCGGAGCCTGCGGCAGACTAAAGCGTTTGCGCCGCGTTTGCTTCAGCCTCGGCACGAGGCCACCCGGTTCGATTCAGGACGCGTTGAAGTCCAGATCTTCTCACCGTCTCCCGCGCCAATTGCACGCCCGTTTTCGGGAACGACTGTGCAAAATATTGACTATTAGGTCATTATGACTCTCTTGATCATATTTTGTGGTATTGCCCGGCTGAAACGAAGGCATTCGGTGAAACTGGATCTCGCCCGCAGAGCGCAAATCGGCCAGGAACGTCGGGCGCGCACCAGAAGCCAACTGATCGAAGCAGCCGTCAGGTTGATTTCCAGGCAGGCCATCGAGGCGATCACGGTCGACGAAGTCGTCAAAGAGGCCGGCGTCGCAAAGGGCACTTTCTACGTGCACTTCGTGGACATGCACGCACTTATCCTGGCGGTCGCCGACGGTCTGGTGGAGGGTTTCGACGACATGCTTCAGCCGAAGCGCGTTTCGATGAGCGACCCATTCGAATGGATCGCATTTTGCTGCGCCTCCTTCATCGAGGCGGCGATCGAAAATCCTGGCTGGGCGTCGGTGGTGGGACGCATGACGTCGTCCTATCCCTCGATTGGGCGCGTCGCACGGGAGCGTCTCAGCCAGGACGTCAAGGACCTCGCTGCGCAACAGCGGGACGCAGCCGGAATCGAACCGACAATCGTCATGGAAGCGGTGGTTGGCGCACTCATGCAGGTTCTCGGCGCAATCAGCGCCGGCAGGATCCATGCCGGGCAGGGGCGCGCCGCCCTGGAGCCGATCCTTCGGATCACCGGCGCAAATCATGCGCGCATCCGGCGCGCGCTCGCTGTCGTAGAACGGCTGACCGGACCACGGGACGCGAAAGAACCGAGAACCGAGAGCGCGCGAGTTCATCGCGCTTAGCGCGGCAGATATCGGTCAACTTTCGAGCGCATTGGGGCGCGCCTGGATGATGGCGCGGAGCGCACACAGTTTGTTCGAATAGAATTCGAAATCGATATTGCTGAAACAGGAGCTTTCGGCGCGTTGCTGAAAGCTCCGATTCAACGTTGGATGTTACAGGTCGACCTTGTCCACGCCCCAGTCGATGTTCGGGATTTCGGGCATCTCACGACCATTGTCGACGCCGATCTCAGCATTGATGATCTCCTCGAGCTTCTTGTTCATGGACATGATCAATTCGGCGTTCTTTACTCGGTCGGCCGCCAGATTGGTCATCTCCAGCGGATCACGCTGCAGGTCGTAAAGCTCGACATCGTTCCACTTGTATAATTCGTCGATGGTCTTGGGACTGTTGCGGTCGATCGGCGCGCAAGAGCGGGAGAACCGGTATCTGCCGTCGAAAGCGCTGCGCACTGTGCGGCGCTTCTTGAGATCCGGTTTGAAGCCTTCCTTCTTGGCTTCCACCTTCGGATCCTTGCCGGCGGCGACAGCCTTGGCCGCGAATGCGAAGACCGAGCTGTCGTTCGACGCGAGCCCGCTGTAAGTGAAGAGGGTCGCGCTGCGGACCGCGTCGACGGGTCTGCTGCCGGGGTTGGTGAGCGCCTGCGAGAGATCGCGTCCGGGAAGCTGACGCCCTGCAATGTCCCCGGCTTGGTCTGGGCGGACGCCAGCCAGGCTGAGCAATGTCGGCGCCAGGTCGATGTGGCTGCTGAGCGAACGGCATGTCTGCCCGCCCTTCACATCGGGATGCACGATGTAAAACGGCAAGTGATTTGTTTCTGCGTAGGTAAACGGTCCCTTGCCGCGCAGGCCATGGCTGCCTGCCGCTTCCCCGTGGTCAGAGGTGAAGACAACGATCGTGGACTCGGCAAGGCCAAGCGAATCCAGTTCCTTCAGCACGGCGTCGATCTGCTGGTCGACGTTGCGGATGCAGTTGATGTAGTAATTGTTGAAACGCCGCCAACGTGCGTCTTCCAGAGGGACGTTGCCGAGGATGTGATCCCAGATCTTGTCGAACTCGCCATGCGCCCGAGGGCGGCCCGGCTGGTCGAATGGCTGCCGCAGGCTCGAAGGGATGGGGATATCCCAGCTTGCCTTGTACATGGCGTGTTCGGGAGCGCGCGCCGCACGCATGCGAAGCTTGCCGTTGTCCTGCACATTCTCGCCCGGCGCGTCGGTGTTGAAGTACATGACATCGTGCGGATTGACGAAGCTGGTGACCATGCACCACGGCTTGGCGTCGTCCGCCAGGGACCGGGCCATGCGTCCGCAGCCAGTTGATCGCGCTGCCCGCAGTGATTTGGTCGAAACTGTACCCGCCGAGCGCATGGCCAATGAGGTCGCCCGGCGAGAAATTATCCGCGAAGCCGTATTTCTCCATTTCCGGCGTCATGAATTGCGCGATCGAGGTGGTTTCGAACTCGCGCGACAGATGCCACTTGCCCTTGTAAGCGGTGTAGTAGCCGGCCTTCCGCAGCATATGGCCGAGCGTAGGAATCTTGAGCGAGAGATTCTTCATCCACGGCACATCGAGATTTTCGAACATGCCGTTGTTGGTTGTCTGCAATCCAGTCAGCATCACCGCGCGAGACGACGTGCACATCGTCGCCGGACACTGGTGATTTGTAAAAGTGACGCCAGTTCTCTCAAGCCGCTCATGCCCGGGGAGCACGACGCCCTTCGGCCACTTTGCCTGGTAGCGCTCTTGGTCGGTGAAGACGAAGAGGATGTTCATCTTGCGGGCGCTCGGTCCACGTGACTTCGTCGCCGGCGCTTTGGCCGACTCCGCAGCTTCGGCCGATCCGACGAGCGCGGCGGCGGAAACCGCCGCGCTCCCTGCGATGAACTCGCGCCGGCTTTGCGTCATCTTGTCGAGTTCCACCGTCGTTCTCCATCATTCTGCGGCCGGAAACCAAAAGCCGTTGCATTCGGACATGAAAGACAGGGAGGTCCGGGCAAGCGCGCAACATCGGCGCGCAACAACAGCCTCGACTGTCGAGAGGGGTGGCGCGCAGCGCCCCAAGTCGGCTTCAGCGCGCCGTAAGTTGAGGCCGGCATACGCCGTTCCGACCCGGCAATTGAAAGGCGTCGACGCCGCGTTCAAGGGCAACGTTCTGATCGCCCAGGATGGCATGCATCTGACCCTGCCGGTCGATGACAAGTAGCGCTCCGCAACGGAAAACCTTTGCCAGTTTGCCGTTCGACGCTTGGGACGAACCAAAAGTCGTCCTCGAACCTGTCCTACGATTCGCCTGCATCAAGACGCAGCAACGCGCGGGACGACGCCTGTCGCGATCTCGTGCCCGCAGTGCGCGTCGGAACGGCGAAAGCCGCCGGCGCCC
>CAMFKC010000147.1 GCA_945956975.1 uncultured Methylocystaceae bacterium
CTACACACTGCATATCGTCGGCAGCGTCAGATGTGTATAAGAGACAGGTCGAGAGGGTGACGCCCGTGACGTCGGCGCCGCAATGGCGCGCAAGATAGAGCGCCATGCCGCCCCAGCCCGATCCGATGTCGAGCGTTCTCTGGCCGGGTTCGATGAGCAGCTTGGCGGCGATGTGCCGTTTCTTGGCGAGCTGCGCCTCGTCGAGTGTCATGTCGGGCCGCTCGAAATAGGCGCAGGAATGCTGGCGGTCGCCGTCGAGAAAGAGGTCGTAGAGCCGGCCGTCGAGATCGTAATGGTGCGCGACATTGGCCCGCGCGCGGGCGCGTTCGTTGCGCCAAAGTTTCGAAGCGACCCGCTGCGACATCCATACGGCGCGCATCGCCAGAGGCGGGGCGCGGCGGATGGCGTTGCTCATCACCACATGGAGAAAATCGAGGATCGTGCCGGCCGTCATCACGAGCCGGCCGTCCATGAAGAGTTCGCCGAGCCCGAGTTCGGGATTGCGCACCAGTTGGAATGGGCCTTCGGCGTCCGTGAAGCGAATGCCGATCAGAGGTCCGCTGCCGTCCCCGAAGCGTTCCTTCGCGCCGTTGGCATAGGCGATCTCGATCTGGCCGCGCTTGATGATGCGCGAGGCCAGGCCCGAAAGCAGTCTCTGCATCGAAAAATCCCCCTGTGTTAACAATGCTGGATCGGGCCGCCGAGCCCTGCTAGCCTGCATTGTCGCCTGTGGCCGTAAAACTCCGCAAGGCGACCCTCTGGACGAAAAACGGCGGATTTTCGGACAGCGGAAGCGTGAGGAGGCCGGAATAGACGGGCGGCAATGGCGCCGTCCGAGCTTCTGGAGTTGCGTCCATGCGTGCCCCCGCCTGCCTTGGCCTCGGCCTTTTCCTCACAGCTCTCGGTCCTGCCGTCGCCCAGCCCGGCGTCGCCGGCGCACGCGGTCCTGTGGTCGTCCGCCCATCCTTGGGAGCGGCCGCCGCAAGCGGGCCCCGCGTCATCCAGATTGCGGCGCGGCCGGTCTATGGGCCGCCGCTGCGGGCGATCTATGGGCCTCCGCGCGCAACCGTGCGGCACGCCGGCCGGCACCGTGGCGGGAACGCCGGCTTCATCGGCTATCCGCCGGTCTACCAATCCGCCGCCGAGGCGGCGCCGGCGCCTGCTCAGGCCGCGCCTTCGGGCGAGTACCTGCGTCCGCGTGCGGCCATCGTCTACAATTACGCGGGCGGACCGCCGCTCTGGCAAGGGGACGCGGGCTATGTCGCACAGCCCGTCATTTATAACGTCCAGACCGTGCTGCGCCGCTATCCGCTGACTGGCATGGAGCCGCACCCCGGACGATAGGCGGAGGCGCGCCGCCCCTCGAGCATGATCTATCTCAAAGCGCAGGTCTTTCGGCCGGGCAAAATGGCGCCTGTTCGAGGGGTGCGGCGTTTGACCGCTCGCATTCGAATTCGAAAGATTATAAGAAGTGGCCGGGAGATTGATCCGCCGGCTCCGACAAGGCCCGCACTACGGGCGGCAGGTCGGCGGATCGCGAAAGGATCGTTGGACATGCGTTATGGACGCTATTTCGAGGCTGCGATCGGTCAGCTGCGCAACGAGCGGCGCTATCGTGTTTTCGCAAATCTCGAGCGCGACGTCAGCGACATGCCCCGCGCCATCTGGCGCGACGACGACGGCGGCCAGCGCGACGTGACGATCTGGTGCTCCAACGACTATCTCGGCATGGGCCGCCACCCGGACGTGGTCGAGGCCATGCGCGCGACCGCGGCGAAGCTCGGCGCCGGCGCCGGCGGCACCCGCAACATTTCCGGCACCAACGCGCCGCTGGTCGAGCTCGAGGCCGAACTGGCCGACCTCCACGGCAAGGAAGCCGCGCTAGTGTTCACGTCCGGCTGGATTTCCAATCTGGCGGGCATTTCGACCATTGCCGACCTGATGCCGAACTGCGTGATCCTGTCGGACGCGCTGAACCACAATTCGATGATCGAGGGCGTCAAGCGGTCCTCGGCCGAACGCAAGATCTGGCGCCACAACGACGTCGCCCATCTCGAGGAACTGCTCGCGGCCGAGCCCTACGAGCGTCCGAAGCTGATCGTCTTCGAGAGCCTTTATTCGATGGACGGCGACATCGCCCCGATCGGCGCGATCGCCGATCTCGCCGAAAAATACAACGCCATGACCTACATCGACGAGGTTCATGCGGTCGGCATGTACGGGCCGCGCGGCGCCGGCGTCTGCGAGCGCGATGGGGTGATGGATCGCATCGACGTGATCGAGGGCACGCTAGCCAAGGGCTTCGGTACGCTGGGCGGCTATATCGCGGGCGACGCCGCCGTCATCGACGCCGTGCGCTCCTATGCGCCGTCCTTCATCTTCACCACTGCGCTGCCGCCTGCGGTCGCGGCTGCCGCCTGCGCTGCGGTGCGTGTGCTGAAGCAGCGCCCAGATTTGCGTGAAAGGCACCAGCGCCAGGCCTGGCTGACCAAGCATGCGCTGGAGGCGGCGGGCCTTCCGGTTCTCGAGAACCCCTCGCACATCGTGCCCGTGATGGTGCGCGACGCCGAGAAGTGCAAGGCGGCGAGCGACCTCCTGATGGAGCGCCACGGCATCTACATCCAGCCGATCAATTATCCGACCGTCGCGCGCGGCGAGGAGCGCCTGCGCATCACGCCGACCCCGCTGCACTCGGACGCGCTGATCGCGGAGCTGGTCGAGGCTCTGGTCGATGTCTGGCGGACCTTGGATCTTCCCTTCGTGGAACCCAAGCTCGATGTCGAGCCCAAGCCGGACAGCGAGGCCGTCTGCGCCTATCCGGAATTCCGCAAGGCCGCCGAGTAGGCTTCGCGCCCGCGTGAACGACAAGATGGGCCGGCCTTGCCGGCCTTTTTTCGTTCGCGCCGCCCGCAGGCATGGGCCAGCGCAAGGCGAAGCAGGCGAAAGCCCGTCATTCTGAGTCCATTGATGGCGGGAGGGACGAGGCGGATGCGCACGGCAAGCGGGCTCGACGGCGCCTTTCTGAGCCTCGAAACGGCGGACATGCCGATGCATGTCGGCTCGTTGCATCTGTTCGAGAAGCCGCCGCTCAGGGGGCGGGATTTCACGACGCAGGTGCGCCGCATGATCGCAGGCCGCCTGCATCTCGCGCCGATCTTCACGCGGCGCATGGTGGCTGCGCCCTTCAATTTCGCGAATCCCGTATGGATCGAGACGACCGTCGATCTCGGTTTCCATATCCAGCGCGTCGATCTCCCGGCCCCCGGAACGCTCGCGCAATTGCAGGCATGCGTCGCCGACCTTCACGCCCGGCTGCTCGATCGCGACCGGCCGCTGTGGATGCTCCATGTGTTCGAGGGTCTGGAAGACGGCCGGAAGGCCTATTACGTGAAAATCCATCACGCGCTGCTGGACGGGCAGGCGGGGGCGGCGCTGGCGGCGGCGCTTTTCGACATGTCTTGCAAGCCGCCCCGCATCAAGCCCGCAGCGAGGAAGGCCGCCGAACCCGAGCCCGGCGCCCTTGGATTGATCGCCAATGCGATCCACCACGACGCGGCGCAATATTTTGGGTTCGCGCGCAAGCTGCCAGACATTGCGCGCACGCTGGGCGGAATGGCTTTCGGTGGATCGGCGGAAAAGACCGCAGATGCGGCCGGGCGGATCGCCGAGAATATCGCGTTCGGCCCGCGCACGCCGCTCAATGTCACGATCAGCGGCGAGCGATCGTTTGCTGGCGTCACGCTGCCGCTCGAACGGGTCAAGGCGGTCGCGCACGCCTGCGATGCGACGATCAACGACGTCGCGCTGACCTTGTGCAGCGGCATGCTGCGCCGGTGGCTGACGCGCCACGGCGGCTTGCCGAGAAAGCCGCTGATGGCCGCGATGCCGATCTCGCTGCGCGCCAAAGGCGATACGGAGATGACGACGCAGGCGACGCTCAGTCTGGTCAATCTGGCGACCCATATCGCCGATCCGCTGAAACGCATCGCGGCCATCCGCAGCGCCGCTGGGGCGACCAAGTCGGTCGCCGGCAGGGCGAAGTCGCTGATCCCGACCGATTTCCCGACAATAGGTGGCCCCTGGCTGCTCGGCGCCGCCGCGGCGCTCTACGGTCGTTCGCACATCGCGAGCCTCGCGCCGCCGCTCGCCAATGTCGTCATATCCAACGTGCCGGGCCCGCCGATCCCGCTATACGCCGCCGGCCTGCGCATGACGGATTACTGGCCACTGTCGATCGTGACCCACGGGGTCGGGCTCAACATCACGCTGATGAGCTACAATGGCGCGCTCGGCGTCGGCTTCACCGCCGCGCGCTGCGCAGTGGAAAACGCCGACGAACTCGTGGCGGATTTCCTCAGCGCCCTGCGGCAGATCGAAAGGGCCGTCGCCGAACGCGATGCGATTGCCGCCCCCGGAAAGCGCAAGCCGCGCAAGGCAGCGTGACGCGCTGGCGCCAGCCGTTAGACTGCCCCTGAAAGGTCTGCGCACGGCAGACCGGAGGAGGCGCCCATGTCGGATTCACTTCTCGTCTCGCGGGACGGTCCGGTCACGATCATCGCAATCAACCGCCCGCATCGCCGCAATGCGGTCGATGGCGCGACGGCGACCCGGCTTTTCGACGCCTTCAGGGCGTTCGACGCCGACGAGGCGGCTTCGGTCGCCGTCTTCTGCGGCGCGGACGACGTCTTCTGCGCGGGCGCGGACCTGAAGGCTCTGGCCGAAGGCGATCGCGAGAAGCGGCGCGAACTCGGCGGGCAGAACACGATGGCGCCGATGGGTCCGAGCCGGCTACGCCTCGGCAAGGCGGTGATTGCGGCGGTGGAGGGCTACGCGGTGGCGGGTGGTCTGGAACTCGCCCTCTGGGCCGACATGCGCGTGATGGCGGAAGATGCGACCTTCGGCGTCTTCTGCCGGCGGTTCGGCGTGCCTCTGGTCGATCTCGGCACCATTCGCCTGCCGCGCTTGATCGGCCACTCCCGGGCGATGGATCTGATTCTCACCGGCCGGCCCGTCGGCGCGGCGGAGGCGTTGAACTTCGGCCTCGCCAACCGCGTCGTTCCGAGCGGGCAGGCGCGCGCCGAGGCAGTGAAGCTGGCGCATCAGATCGCGGCATTTCCGCAGGCCTGCATGCGTGCGGACCGCCTATCGGCGCTGGCGCAGTGGGATATGGCTGAGGACGAGGCGATCGTGAACGAGATGAGGGGCGGCCTCGCCGTCATCGAATCCGGGGAAACGCTGTCCGGCGCCCAGCGCTTCGCCAGCGGGCAAGGGCGCGGCGGGCGGTTCTGACGATCAGGACCGCTTGCCGAACAGATCCGCCGCCGTGAGCACGATGAGACTGGCGAGATAGACAGCCGTGCCGCCGATGGCGAGCACGATCACCAGGGGATAGCCGACGATGGCGATGGCCGCGACCAGCACGACCAGAGCCAGCGCGATGGCCGTATAGAGGAGGCGCGACGACCGTGCGGGCGCGGCGGCGACGGTGGAGAGGGCGGTGTCGGACATGGTCGGCTTCCCGCTTTTGTGACCCGTGGAAATGACGCCCGCTTATGACTGTGGCCGGCGGTCATGTCGATGGGATGTGGCCGCTGCCTATTGTCGCAGCCGGACTGATGAAGCGGGCGCTTCACCCTAATCGCGGCAGGAGCGGAACGATTGAACTGCGCCCGAGTTGTGCGACTGACTCGGGGAGATGCGGCAGTGGCCCAGACAGACAACCGGAATGTGGACCAGATCAGGCGCGACGCGGAACGCGCGCGCGCGGAATTGACCAGCACTGTCCAGCAATTGCGCGACAGCGTTTCCGATGCGGCGAGCGATGTGCGTCATCGCTTCGCACCAGCCACGCTGAAAGACGATCTGATCGAGACAGCCGCGCGCAATCCGTTGCAGACGGCGGCTGTCGGCGCGCTTGTGGCATGGCCGGCGCTGCGCCTCGTCCGGTCGATCCCGTTGCCCGTGCTGATGATCGGAGCGGGGCTGTTTCTGACCGGGTCCAAGAAAGGTCAGGATCTGTCGCGCAAGGCGCTCGACCGCGCATCCGATCTCGCCGACGAAGCGCGTCGGCAGGCGGGCGAACTAGTGGATAACGCCATAGACAAAGCATCCGATCTCGGCGAACGCGCGGCTGGAATCGTGGATCGCGTCCGCGAGCAGGCGCAGGATGTGAAGCAGGCTGCTTCTGCGGCCGCCTCGGATGTCGCCGCCCAGGCTGCGAAGGCTGCATCGGACATATTGCCGGACCCGAATAGGGTCGAGGGC
>CAMFKC010000148.1 GCA_945956975.1 uncultured Methylocystaceae bacterium
GTGCCAATGAGCGGACCAATGGACGGATGCAGATGGGCCTCGTCCTCCTACTGATCGCCGCGCTTCTGCCCCTGGTCAATGACAAGAATCTGCTGGCGCTTGGCTTCGGCCTTGCCGGGCTCGGCGCCTTCGTGCTCATCATCACGCGACATTGGAGCGGCGTGCGGCTGGCGACGGCGTTACAGATCGCCGGGCTTTATGTCGGACCATGGCGACTGGCAGCCCGCACGATGCAGGCCATGAAGATCGCGCTGTTGTCCGTCGGCTTGCGATCGGCGTCTTCGAGAAAGGGGCCCATCTGCCTTGTGTCGTCGCCGCTGACCGGCCGTTCGATCTTGATCACCTCCGCGCCGAGATCGGCAAGGATCTGCGTGCACCATGGACCCGAGACGACGCGCGAGAGATCGAGAACCCGCACGCCTGACAGAACGCCAGCCATTTTTCCTCCCACAAGCCTGCGCTCCCGCGCGTTTTGCGCATTATGGCGCGAAACGCGCGCCCGCCTCCAGTGTCGCGCGCAGCGCCCCTGCCATGCGGACAATTTTCTTCGAATTGGCGGGCGCAGCGTAAGCCCGCGGCAATCGGCGCGTGTAAACCTCCTGTTTACCGCGGCGCGAATTGGAGGATGCAATGCCGAAGGTTCCGTTCACCGTCGACAAGAATTTCAGGAAATTCGATCCCACCAGCATCGACGCGCCGCCGCTCACGATGATCGTGCGCGACGACCAGGTGCGCGCCTTCCGGATCGTCGGGCTGACGCTGTTTCTCGTCTTCTGCAGCGCGCTGAGCGTGGTGCTGACGTCCGGGCTCGGCCCGCTGGGCTGAGCGCCGCGTCGCGCTTTCCCGCGCGATTACGGCGCTTTCCTGCGCTCTTGCAGCTTGCGGAAATCGTCGCCCGCATGGTGCGAGGAACGCGTCAGCGGAGACGCCGAGACAAGCAAGAAGCCCTTGGCGTAGGCCACGGTCTCGTAGGCCTTGAACTCGTCCGGCGTCACGAAATCGATGACCTCGTGGTGCTTGCGCGTCGGCTGAAGATACTGGCCGATGGTCAGAAAATCGACGTCGGCCGAGCGCAGGTCGTCCATCAGCTGCAACACTTCGTTCCGCTTTTCGCCGAGGCCGACCATGATGCCGGACTTGGTGAAGATCGTCGGGTCCAATTCCTTCACGCGCTGCAGAAGACGGATGGAGTGGAAGTAGCGGGCGCCCGGCCGCACCGTCAGATAGTTGGACGGCACCGTCTCGAGATTGTGATTGAATACGTCGGGCCGCGCAGCGACGACCGTTTCGAGCGCGCCCGGCTTTCGCAGGAAATCCGGCGTCAGGATTTCAATCGTGGTCTTCGGGCTCGCCTGGCGGATGGCGGCGATCGTCGCCGCGAAATGCGCGGCGCCGCCGTCGGCGAGATCGTCGCGGTCGACCGATGTCACCACGACATGCTCGAGGCCGAGCTTGGCGGTGGCCAGGGCGACGCTGTCGGGCTCGGCCGCGTCGAGCGCGACGGGCATGCCGGTCTTCACGTTGCAGAAGGCGCAGGCGCGCGTGCACGTGTCGCCCATGATCATGAACGTGGCGTGCTTCTTCTCCCAGCACTCGCCGACATTGGGGCAGCCCGCCTCCTCGCAGACGGTGACGAGCTTGTTCTCGCGCACGATCCGGGCCGTCTCGGCCCATTTGGCCGAACCCGGCGCCTTCACGCGGATCCAGGCCGGCTTGCGCGCGATCGGCTTGTCCGGCCGGTGCGCCTTCTCCGGATGGCGCGCACTGTCGCCCGCCTTGAGGCGGTTGTCGTTGTTCAGCGTATCGATGAGGGTCGCCATCGGAAATCCGTAAGCCGCGCCGCCGTGCAGGCGCGCCGGCATTTATATAGTGCGCGGAAGGCCCCCGCTCAAATCGCGCTCAGCGGTTGCGATTGAGCGCCTGCCAGATGAACAGGATGACGATCGAACCGACGAGCGCGGCCAAAAAATGCCCGAAGCGGCCGCCGACTTCGACGTCGGTGATTTCGGCCAGTTTGAAGCCGAGCGCCGAGCCGCAGATGCCGACGAGGATGTTGGTGAGAATGCCATTGCGGAAGCCGACGATCTTGCCGCCGATCCAGCCGGCGAGGCCGCCGATGATGATGAGGCCGACGAGGCCGACGCCGGGCGTGCCGAGAAGGCCAACCTGATTGTGCATGATATGCTCCTGGATCGTTCCGGCCGATCTGCGGCCCCGACTACTGGTGAATGACGCGGCCGTAGGCGTCCATCACGCTCTCGTGCATCATTTCCGACAGCGTGGGATGCGGGAAGACCGTGTTGATAAGCTCTTCCTCCGTCGTCTCGCAGTTCATGGCGACGACGAAACCCTGGATGAGTTCGGTGACTTCCGCGCCGACCATGTGCGCGCCGAGCAGTTTGCCGGTCTTGGCGTCGAACACGGTCTTGATCATGCCGTCGGGCTCGCCGAGCGCGATGGCCTTGCCGTTGCCGGTGAAGTTGAAGCGGCCGACCTTGACGTCGTAGCCCGCGGCCTTCGCCTTGGCTTCGGTCAGGCCCACTGAGGCCACCTGTGGATTGCAGTAGGTGCAGCCGGGGATCATGGTCTTTTCCATGGCGTGCGGATGCAGGCCCTTGATGGCCTCGACGCAGATGACGCCCTCGTGCTCGGCCTTGTGCGCCAGCATCGGCGGTCCAGCGACATCGCCGATGGCGTAGATTCCCGCGACGTTGGTGCGGCCGTAGCCGTCGATCACGACGCAACCGCGATCGGTCTTCACGCCGAGCGCTTCGAGACCGAGATTCTCGATATTGCCAACGACGCCGACCGCCGAGATCATGCGCTCGGCGGTGATCTGCTGGCTCTTGCCCTTGTCGTCCTCGACCGTCGCGGTGATGGAGTCGGCCGCCTTCACGACCTTCGTCACCTTAGTCGACAGCATGATCTTGAGGCCGAGCTTCTCGAACCTTTTCTGCGCCAGCTTGGCGATGTCGGCGTCCTCGACCGGCATGACCTGCGGCAGCACCTCGACGACCGTCACCTCCGCGCCCATCTGCGCGTAGAACGAGGCGAACTCGATGCCGATGGCGCCGGAGCCCATGACCAGCAGCGACTTCGGGAATTTTTCGGGCTTCATCGCCTCGAAATAGGTCCAGATCAGCTTGCCGTCGGGTTCGATGCCCGGCAGCGCGCGCGGGCGGGCGCCGGTGGCGACGATGATGTGCTTGGCGTTGTAGGTCCCCTCGCCCAGAACGCCCTTCGGCACGGGGTTCTGCGGCTGCACGATCGGCTTCTTCGTCGCGGTCACCCTGACCTCGCCGACCTTCGAGATGACCGCCTCGCCCCAGATGACGTCGATCTTGTTCTTCTTCATCAGAAAGGCGACGCCGCCGTTCAGCTGCTGCGACACCTGCCGCGAGCGCTTCACGACGGCTGCCGGATCGGGCGAGATCTTGCCGTCGAGCTTCAGGCCATAGGCGCTGGCGTGTTCGGCATAGTGGAGGATTTCGGCGGAGCGCAGCAGCGCCTTGGTCGGAATGCAGCCCCAGTTGAGGCAGATCCCGCCGAGATGCTCGCGCTCGACCACGGCCGTCTTGAAGCCGAGCTGGGCCGCGCGGATCGCGGCGACATAGCCGCCCGGGCCGCCGCCGATGACGATGATGTCGTAGGCCATTCAGGGCTCCTGTGTGCTGGCGGCGCGCGTGCGCGGAGATTTGTAGAGCGGCGAGGCCCCCACCCCTGCCCCTCCCCGCATGGGAGAGGAGTGGAATGGGCCCTGCTCGCCTGGCTTCGCCGATGATTGGCGCTTGCGCGTCGCATGCCGCAGCGCCTCCCCTCTCCCTTGCGGGGAGGGGCCGGGGGTGGGGGTCTCGGGCGCCGGGAGGTTCGCGAAAATCGTGTCGAGCACGGAGTCGATATTCGCCATCACGTCGTGGTTCGAGAACCGCACTACGCGGTAGCCGAGTTGTTCGAGCCGCGCGGTGCGCACACCATCGTGGGCGATAGCTTCATCTGTCCCGTGCTGGTTGCCATCGACTTCGACGATCAGCTTGGCGCCGAAGGCGCAGAAATCGACGATGTAGCGATCGACCGGAACCTGTCTGCGAAAATGCGTGCCCTCGACAGGAATGCGCTGACGGATCGCCCGCCAGAGCAGACGCTCAGGCTCGGTCATGTCGCGGCGCATGCGCTTGGCATTGGCGGCCTGCAGCGCGGTTGTCGTCCGCCGGGAGGGTGTCGTGGGCGGCACGGCCCCCACCCCTGCCCCTCCCCGCAAGGGGGAGGGGTGGGATGGCCCCTGCTTGTCTGACTTCGTCGATGATTGGCTCTTGCGCGTCGCATGCCGCAGCGCCTCCCCTCCCCCCTGCGGGGAGGGGCCGGGGGTGGGGGTCTCGGGCGCCTGCCGGAGGACCACGGCCCCTCTCACACCAGCATCGACATCGGGTTTTCGATATAGCGGCGGAACGCCGCCAGCAGCTCCGCGCCGAGCGCGCCGTCGACCGCGCGATGGTCCGTCGAGAGCGTGACGCTCATCATGTCGGCGACCGCAGGCGCGCCGTCCTTCACGACCACACGCTTCTCGCCGGCGCCGACCGCGAGGATCGTCGCATGTGGCGGGTTGATGACGGCGGAGAAGTTCTTGATGCCGAACATGCCGAGGTTGGAGACCGCGCTCGAGCCGCCCTGGTATTCCTCGGGCTTCAGCTTGCGGGCTTTGGCGCGCGCCGCGTAATCCTTCATCTCGTTGGAGATGGCGGAGATCGTCTTCGTCTCAGCCTTGCGGATGACAGGCGTGATCAAGCCGCCGGGGATCGAGACGGCGACGCCGACGTCGCAATGCTTATGTTTCAACATTGCCGTGTCGGTCCACGACACGTTGGCGTCCGGCACGTCACGCAGCGCGAGCGCCAGCGCCTTGATGACGAAGTCGTTGACCGAGACCTTGAAGGCCGGCTTGCCGTCCTTGTCCTTCGGCGCATTGCCGTTGACCTGCTCGCGCAGCTTCATCAGCGCGCCGAGGTCGCAGTCGATGGTGAGATAGAAATGCGGGATCGTCGACTTCGCCTCGGTGAGGCGGCGGGCGATCGTCTTGCGCATGTTGTCGTGCGGGATTTCCTCGAAGGAGCCGGCCTCGAACAGCTTGCGCACCGTATCGCCGGACATGCCCTGCGGCGCCGCGGCTGCGGGCGCGGGGGCGGATGCAGGAGCGGCGGCAGGCGCAGCGGCAGCAGGCTTGGCGCCGCCGCCGGCGATGGCCGCCTTCACGTCGCGCTCGACAACGCGGCCGTGCGGGCCGGTGCCCTGGATGCCCGTGAGATCGAGGCCGGCGTCCTTGGCGATGCGGCGCGCGAGCGGCGAGGAGAAGACACGCTCGCCCGGACCGCGAGGCTTCAGGCTCGCATCGGGAGTTGAAGCGGCGGGAGCGGCTGCAGGCGCAGCCGCTTGCGAGCCTGAAGGCTCGCGGTCCGCTTTCGGCGCGGCGGCAGGAGCCGGAGCGGGCGCGGCTGCGGCGCTAGCGTCCTCGCCCTCGCCTGCGATGACGGCGATCGGCGTGTTGACGGCCACGTCCTGCGAACCCTCGGCCACGAGGATCTTCGCCAGCACGCCTTCATCGACCGCTTCGACTTCCATCGTCGCCTTGTCGGTCTCGATCTCGGCGATGATGTCGCCGGACTTGACCGTGTCGCCTTCCTTCTTGAGCCATTTGGCGAGATTGCCCTTCTCCATCGTCGGCGACAGGGCGGGCATGAGAATGTTGGTCGGCATGGTCGGCCTCAATTCATCGCTGACGTGGCGCCGAAATCGGTCGGGCGCGACCATTCGGCGTCGAACATGTCCTTGATCGCGGCGAGCGCGTCGTCTTCGCCGACGCCGGCCTCGAGCGCGTAGATGCGTGCGGCATGGCGCGCGAGGTCGGCGAGCAGCACGCCCCAGGTGCCGGGCTCGTCGAAGGAGCGGCGCAGGCTGACGCTCAACCCGCCATCGACGACGAAACAGCGCAGCACTTCATGACCGCCTTTTTCACGCGCGTCCGGCGGGGGCTCGAGCTGGTGAAGAATGTCGTCAGACATGGGTCACCGGTATAGGACGGCTTTGGCCGCCGCGACGACCTCGCCGACGTTGGGCAGGGCGAGCTTTTCGAGATTGGCGGCGTAGGGCATGGGCACGTCCTTGCCGCAGATGCGGATCACCGGCGCATCGAGGTAGTCGAAGGCTTCCGTCATCAGTTGCGCGGAAATTTCCGCGCCGACGCCCGAC
>CAMFKC010000149.1 GCA_945956975.1 uncultured Methylocystaceae bacterium
CATTGCTTCGTCGCTACGCTCCTCGCATTGACGGCCAGGCTTCAATAACAACACCTCATGCTGAGGAGCAGGCGCAGCCTGCGTCTCGAAGCATGGGGGATGCGGCCATCCTTCGAGACCCGCTGCGGAGCAGCGCTCCGCAGGATGAGGGTTGTGGAATGATCGACGCGCCGAGGCTCACGCCTCGCCGCGCGTCTCCAGCATCAGCGCGTTGATCGCCTCGCGGGCGCTCTTGCCCGCCCAGACTACGAACTGGAACGCCTGATAGTAGCGCTCGCAGGCGAGCAGCGCGTTGGACATCAGGCTTTCGCATTGCGCGATCGTGGGCTGCGCGCCGCCGGTCAGCAGCATGGCGTGGCGGAACATGACCACGCCTTCGCTCGTCCAGAGATCGAAATGGCCCAGCCACAATTGCTCGTTGGCGATGGAGATCAGCTCCAGCGTTTCGGCGCGCAGGCGCAGCGGCACCTTGAGGTCGAAGGCGCAGCCGACATGCAGCGTCTCGAGGTCCGGAAGCCAGCTGAAGGCGATCTGATAGTCCGTCCAGGCCCCGGTGACGGTCACCGAGACTTCGTCCGGATCGTCGCGTTCGAACGACCAGGCGTTGGACGCGGCCAGCCGTTCGACGATGTCGAGCGGATGTTCGCGGCGGGTCGAGCGAATCTGGGAGGTCTGCATCATAGGGTCCGAACCGATGTGAAACGCGGCTTTACGCTCGTAGGCCTGCGCGACGGGCGCTGCGGCCGCGCCGCCGCTTCTTTCCGCGAGGGAGCGAATCGGACCGGCGCATGCGAATCACTTCGCAAGACGACTATAGCGGGATGCGACTCAACGTGTGCAACCCCGATGCGAATAACCTCGTAGATTCGGGGGGTTGGGTCCAGAGTCGGCCGAGACGTGTCCACAGAATCGGAGGGCTGCTCACGCTTTCGTCATTGCGAGGAGCCGGAGGCGACGAAGCAATCCAGAGCCGGGTCGTGGATCTGGATTGCTTCGCTGCGCTCGCAATGACGACGGGCGTTTTGCGGCTCGTCAGGCCTTCGCCGCGAGCTTGGCCTCGAGTTCGGCGATGCGCTTTTCCAGCTTCTCGTTTTCTTCGCGGGCCAGTGCGGCCATGTCGCGGACGGCCTCGAACTCCTCGCGGTTCACCACATCCATCTTCGAGAGCATGCGCTCCATCTGAGTGCGCACGAGGGTCTCGACCTCGCGGCGGACGCCGCCGGCGAGCCCTGCGGCGTCGTTGAACATGCGGGCGAGGTCGTCGGTCAGGCGGGAACGGCTTTCTTGCATGGCGAGCACTCCATTTGCCGCTCTCTTACCACGAATTTGGGCGGGGATGCGGGCGAACCCGGGACCGCCGGCTTCCAGCCGGCCCTCGCTGCGGTGTTTTGGCCGGCCGGAGGCCGGCGGTCCCGGCTCGGCTTGACGCTCGATGCGCCCCGCGCGAGACCAGCCTTCCATAGGAGCCGAGGCCGAATCGATGCCGTTTCTGGCGATCCCATTTCCCGCGATCGACCCGGTTTTCTTCTCGATCGGCCCGCTGCCGGTGCGCTGGTACGGGCTCGCCTATGTCTTCGGCCTGCTGCTCGGCTGGCTCTACGCCCGCAGGCTGGTGAACGCGGACGGGCTCTGGGGCGATACGCCGCGGCCTGCGGCCAACAGTCTCGACGATCTGCTCGTCTATTCCGCGCTGGGCGCGGTCGTCGGCGGGCGGCTGTTCAACGTGCTGTTCTACGGGCTCGACTATTACATCGCGCATCCCGCCGAGATCGTCGCCGTCTGGCACGGCGGCATGGCGTTCCACGGCGGCATGATCGGCGTGGCGCTCGGCGCCTGGCTGTTTGCGCGAAAGTACGGGGTTTCCGGCTTCACCGTGGCCGACATTTGCGGCGCCGTGGCGCCGATCGGCATTTTCTTCGGGCGCATCGCCAATTTCATCAAGCCGGAAATGTGGGGGCGGCCGACCGACGTTCCCTGGGCGATGGTCTTTCCCGGCGCCGGACCGCTGCCGCGCCACCCGAGCCAGCTCTATGAAGCCGGTCTCGAAGGCGTGCTTCTGCTGATCCTGACCGCGCTCGTCATCCGCGCCGGCGGATTCCGGCGTCCGGGGCTGGTGGCGGGCGTGTTTGGCGTCGGCTACGGCCTCGCGCGCATCGCGTCGGAATTCTTCCGCGAGCCCGATCCCGATCTCGAGGCGCTGGCGCACGGGCTGACGATGGGCATGGTCCTGTCCGCGCCCATGATCGTGATAGGCTTGTGGCTGATCCTGCGCAGCCGCGCGCAGGGGGCCAAGCCGGAAGGGACCAAGCCATGAGCGCACCGGCCCTGAACCCTCTCGCGACGGAGATCGCCGCCATGATCGCTCAGGACGGGCCGATGTCCGTGGAGCGCTACATGGGGCTCTGCCTGTCGCATCCCGTGCACGGCTATTACATGACGCGCGATCCGCTCGGCGCGGACGGCGATTTCGTGACCTCGCCCGAAATCAGCCAGATGTTCGGCGAATTGCTGGGCCTGTGGTCGGCTGAGACGTGGCGGCTGATCGGGGCGGCGCAACCGGCCCGTCTCGTGGAACTCGGCCCCGGGCGCGGTACGCTGATGGCCGATGCGCTGCGGGCGGCCCGTGCAGCGCCGGATTTCTTCGCGCAACTCACCGTGACGATGGTGGAGACGAGCCCGACGCTGCAGGCGCGGCAGCAGCGGATGCTGGAGAATGCCGAGCGCACGGTGAACTGGGCCGACGCGGTCGAGCAGATTCCGCCGGGCGCCGCCATCATTCTTGCGAACGAGTTCTTCGACGCTCTGCCCGCGCGCCACTACGTCAAGACGCCGGAGGGCTGGCGCGAGCGGCAGGTGGGGTTCGCCGATGGCCGCTTCGTCTTCGGCGCGGCGCCGGAGATCGAAAAATATCTTACCGTCGAGGCCGAAACGGGCGCCGTGCTCGAAGTCGGCGCCATCGGACAGCGGATCATGACGACGCTCGCCGCGCGGATCGTCGCCCAGGGCGGCGCGCTGCTGGTCGTCGATTACGGCCACGCGCAGACCGTGCTCGGCGAGACGCTGCAGGCGATGCGCGACCACGCCTATGTCGACCCGCTGGAAAGCCCTGGCGAAGCGGACCTGACAACGCATATCGATTTCGCGGGGCTCGGCCGTGCGGCGAAGGCCGCGGGCGCGCGCGTGCACGGGCCGGTGACGCAGGGCTATTTCCTGCGGCAGATCGGCATCGTGCAGCGCGCGCAGGCGCTGATGCGCAACGCCACGCCCGAGCAGCGCGCGGAGATCGAGCGCTCGCTCGTGCGGCTGATCTCCGAAGAAAACGAAACCGACATGGGCCGGCTGTTCAAGGTGATGGCGGTGACACAGCGCTCCGTCGAGGCGCTGCCGGGATTCATCGAGGAGCCCACGGTTTGAGTCTGCCGGTCATCCAGTCGAAGACGCTCGCGGCTGCGGGCGTGAAGCATGCCTTCTTCACGCGCAACGGCGGCGTGAGCGAGGGCGTCTATGCAACGCTGAACGGCGGCGTGGGCTCAAGCGACGCGCCCGCGCATGTCGCGGAGAACAAGCGGCGGATGGCCGAGACTCTGGGCGTGGCGGCAGAGCGGTTTCTGGTGCCGTTCCAGATTCATTCGCCGGATTGCCTGATCGTGGACGCGCCATGGAGCGAGCGCCCACGTTGCGACGGGCTCGCAACCGCGACGCCGGGTCTTGCGCTCGGCGTGACCGGCGCCGATTGCGGCATGGTGCTGTTCGCCGATCCAAAGGCGAAGGTGGTCGGCGCCTGCCATTCCGGCTGGAAGGGCGCGCTGACCGGGGTCGCCGAGGCGACGATCGCGGCGATGGAAAAGCTCGGCGCGCGGCGCACGGAGATGGTCGTTGCGCTCGGACCCACGATCGGTCCGAAGAGCTACGAAGTCGGGCCGGAATTTTTCGCGACATTCACGGCGCAATCGCCGGACCATGCGCGCTTCTTCACGCCGTCCGCGAAGGACGGACACAAGATGTTCGACCTGCCTGCTTTCATCGGCATGCGGGTCGAGCGCGCAGGGGTGGCGAGTTTCGAAAATCTCGGGCTCGACACCTATGCCGACGAAGAGCGCCTGTTCAGCTATCGCCGTACGACGCACCGCAAGGAGCCGGATTATGGGCGGCTGGTGTCGGCGGTGGTGTTGTAGGTTTTATCAGCCGTCATGGCCGGGCTTGTCCCGGCCATCCACGCCAAGCCGGCACAGACCTCAGGCCAGATCGGCGTACAGATCGCGCCATTCGGGGTTCATGTCCAAAATCAACCGGACCTTCCAGCTACGACGCCAGTGCTTGATGTTGGATTCGCGTTGGATCGCGTCCCTGATGTCTTCGTAGCGCTCGTAATAGACGAGCAGTTTCAGCCCGTATTGCTTTGTGAAACCCGCGACCAGACCTTCGCGATGTTCGTAGATGCGGCGAGATAAGTTCGACGTCACCCCGACATAGAGGACGCCGTTCGCCCGGTTCGTCATGATGTAGACCCAACCGCCCCGCATTCGTTGAAGTTGCCCGGCGTGGATGGCCGGGACAAGCCCGGCCATGACGGGGTGTTGCTTCCCCGGGCAGGCAGTCTAAATCTCAGCACATGTCCAAGAACCCCGTCGACGCGCCGCCCGACGTCGACCTTCCCGACGACGCCGACGAACAGAGCCTGCCCGCCGCCGATCTCGACCTGACCAGCGAGGCCGCGCCGTCTTCCGTCGCGCGCGGCGTCGAGGTCATCCGCAAATACTGGCAGCACGCGCCGGTCGGACCCGGCGTCTATCGCATGATCGCCAGCGACGGCGAGGTGCTCTACGTCGGCAAGGCGAAGAGCGTGCGCAAGCGCATCGCCTCCTACATGCGCGGCGAAGGGCACACGAACCGCATCGCGCGGATGATTGCGCTCACGGCCTCGATGGTCTTCGTCTCGACGGAGACCGAGCCCGAGGCGCTGCTGCTCGAGACCAACCTCATCAAGCAGCTGAAGCCGCGCTTCAATGTGCTGATGCGCGACGACAAGTCGTTTCCTTACATCCTGCTGACGCGCGATCACGCTGCGCCGCAGATCGCGAAACATCGCGGCGCGCGCAATCGCAAGGGCGATTATTTCGGTCCTTTCGCGAGCGCGCAGGCGGTCGGCCGCACGCTCAACGCGCTGCAACGCGCCTTCCTGCTGCGCTCCTGCACCGACAGCTATTACGAGAACCGCACGCGGCCGTGCCTGCTGTTCCAGATCAAGCGCTGCGCGGGGCCGTGCACGGGCGAAATCTCGCACACGGATTACGGCGAACTCGTGCGCGAGGCGCATGATTTTCTCTCCGGCAAGAGCCGCGCCGTGCGCGACCTGCTCGCGCATGAAATGACGGAAGCAGCCGAGAAGCTCGACTTCGAACGCGCCGCGCGGCTGCGTGATCGCATCGCTGCGCTCTCGGCGATTCAGGGCTCCCAGGGCATCAATCCGCGCAGCGTGGAGGAAGCGGACGTCTTCGCCATTGCCGAAGAGGCGGGACAGTTCTGCGTCGAGATCTTCTTTTTCCGCACCGGCCAGAACTGGGGCAATCGCGCCTATTTTCCGCGCGCCGACAAGTCTCTCAGCAAGGCCGAGGTGCTCGGCGCGTTCGTGGCGCAATTCTACGACGAGCGCCCCGCGCCTTCGCTGGTGCTGCTGAACGAGGATGTCGAGGAGCGCGACGTGCTGGGCGCGGCGCTGTCGACGCGCGCGGGGCGCAAGGTGGAGGTGGCCGCGCCACAGCGCGGCGAGAAGCGCGAACTGGTGGACGCCGCCGCCGCCAATGCGCGGCAGACGCTGTCGCGCAAGCTTGCGGAAGCGGCGAGCCAGGAGAAGCTGCTCGGCGCGCTCGGCCAGGCGTTCGGCATCGAGCGACCGATCCGCCGCGTCGAGGTCTACGACAATTCCCACATCATGGGCACGAACGCGATCGGCGCGATGATCGTCGCCGGCCGCAACGGCTTCATGAAGACGCACTACCGCACGTTCAACATCAAGTCGCAGGAGATCACGCCGGGCGATGATTTCGGCATGATGCGAGAGGTGCTGCGACGCCGGTTCGCGCGGCTGGTGAAGGAGGAGGGGGGCGCTTCTGCTGATGCTTCTCCGAGTCCTCATCCTGAGGAGCCTGCGCAAGCAGGCCTCTCGAAGGATGGGGAGGCCGGGATCTCCGACGCGGCCATCCTTCGAGACGCGCCTGACGGCGCTCCACAGGATGAAG
>CAMFKC010000150.1 GCA_945956975.1 uncultured Methylocystaceae bacterium
GACGGCGGCTTGCGTTGGGTGTGGGCGCTGATTGGCGCGCTGTGCCTGATGGCGCAGGCATGGGCCGAAGTGCCGGACCCGCCTGGGCGGGTGGGCCGGATCAGCCTCGTCGAGGGGCGAATCGAAGCCTGGACGGCGGATAGCCAGGACTGGGCGCCGATCAATGTGAACATGCCGGTCACTTCCGGCGTTGGGCTCTGGAGCGCGACGGACGGTCGCGCCGAGGTCCGTATCGGCAGCACCTCGGTGCGTCTGGACGCCGATTCGCAACTCAATTTCGGTCGCGTCGACGACGCCGTGCTCGCCCTAGAGGTGCGGCGCGGCGTGGCCCGCGTGCGCCTGCGCAGCCTGCCGGACGACGAGCAACTGCTGATCAGCGCGGGGGGCGTGCGCATCGAAGCGCAACGCGCCGGTGACTACGCGCTGGAGTACGACCCTGCCTCGCGCCGGGCATGGGTCACCGTGTTTGCCGGGCGTGCACGCGTCAGCGGCGTTGTCGAGCGGCTCACGGTACTGGCGGGACAGCGAGTTGAACTCGATCTTGTGACGCAGCGTCTCGTCGCATCGGAAGAGGCCACGCGCAGCCAGTTCGACGAATGGGCGGAGCGGCGTGATCGCGAGCAGGAACGGCTGGCGTCGAGCCGCTATGTGTCGCCCGAGATGACCGGCATCGAGGCGCTCGACGGGCACGGTCGTTGGGAGGAAGACGGCCGCTACGGGCCGCTGTGGTATCCGGTCGCGGTGGCGCCGGGCTGGGCGCCTTACCGCTTCGGCCATTGGGCCTGGGTTGCGCCCTGGGGCTGGACCTGGATTGACGATGCGCCCTGGGGCTTCGCGCCCTTCCACTACGGGCGCTGGATCATGATCGGCAGCCGCTGGGCCTGGGCGCCGGGTAGCTACGTCGCGCGCCCGGTGTATGCGCCAGCGCTGGTGGGTTTCTACGGCGGCACGCCCGGCATCGCGATCAGCGTGCGGCTCGGGCCGGTCGTCGGCTGGTTCCCGCTCGCGCCCTTCGAGGTCTATCGCCCGGCGTACGCCTACAGCGACAACTACATCCGGCGCATCAACATCACCCACGTCACGCGCATGCCACCTACGCCCGGCGGCCCGAATGGTGACTTCCCGCGCCGACCGGTCGACTATCGCTACGGCGCACAGCGTGATGCCGCCACCTTTGTATCGCGCGACGATTTCTTCCGTTCCCGCCCGATTCAACATGCCCAGGACGGTGTGCGTACCGACGTGATCCGGCACCTGCCGATCGGCGGCATGCCACCGCCCCCTCCGGGCGTCACGCCGCAGCCGCCTCGCGGCCCCGGCGGCGCGGGCTGGTCGAACGACCCGCGCCCGTCCGGCGGGCCCGGGGCTCAACCGGTACCGCCTTCCGCGCCATCGCCCGTGCCGCCGCGCATTCCGGGCGACCCACAGCGGGGGGACCTGCCGCCTACCCGATTGGCGATCCGCGCCGGGCGCCGCAAGGCTGGGGTGGCGAACGTGCAGGGCCGCAGGCGCCGACTGACCGCCCGATACCGGCTGCACCGCCCGTGCGCAGCGCGCCGGCGCCGATCATCCCGATCGAACGCGACGTGCGTCCGCAAGCCGCCCCGCCACAGCGTGAACCTGTCATGCCGAACATCGGGCCGCAACAGAACCAGCCCGGGGTCGTGCCCGGCATGCCACGGCAAGGGGCTGAGCCGGTTCATTCGGGGGCGTCGGGCGTGCCGCGCAGCAGTGACGGTGCGCGACCGCGGCGCTGGCCTCCCGCGCCGGGCAGCGAGCAGGCACCGCCGCCGCGCCCGAACCCGAGCATGCCGCCGCGCACGATGCCGATTCCCGGCGGGGGTGGTGCTGAGGCTCAACACGGTGGCCCGCGTCCGTCTATGCCTGAGGGGCGTCCTGCCGAGCCGCGCGGTGATCGGCAGCCCATGCAGGGCGTCAATCCGCCGCCGCAGCGCGCGCCAGAGGGGGGTAACCGCGCGCATGACACGCGCGAACGCGGCCGCCCGGAACCCGAGCGGCCCCGCCGTCCGGGTCAGCAAAGCGAGTAGCAGAAAACAACAAGGCCCCTTGCGGGGCCTTGTTCATATCGTCGGCACAGACTGGCGATTTACACGTACGCCGCCAGCGCGCCCTTCATCTTCTGCAGCGCCTTCGCCTCGATCTGGCGGATGCGTTCGGCGGAAACGCCGTACTCGCTGGCCAGCTCCTGCAGCGTGGCGCTCTCGTCGTCGGCCAGCCAACGGCGGCGGATGATCGCGCGGCTGCGCTCATCGAGCGATTCCAGCGCACTCTCCAGCCCTTCGCTTTGCAGGCGGTCGCGGCCACGTGCTTCGAGCACGGCGGTCGGTTCGGCGTTGGCGTCAGCGAGGTAGGCGATTGGAGCAACACGGCCGTCGTCGTCCTCTTCCGGGCCGAGTTCCAGCGCAACGTCGCCGCCCGAGAAGCGGGTTTCCATCTCGCGCACTTCTTCAGGCTTCACGCCCAGCACGCGGGCCATTTCGGCCACTTCGCCGGTGGTCAGCGTGCTGCTGTCGGACTTCATGCTGCGCAGATTGAAGAACAGCTTGCGCTGCGCCTTGGTGGTTGCGATCTTCACCAGACGCCAGTTTTTCAGGATGTATTCGTGGATCTCGGCCTTGATCCAGTGGATGGCAAAGCTCACCAGGCGTACGCCGCGATCCGGGTCGTAACGCTTGACGGCCTTCATCAGGCCGACGTTGCCTTCCTGGATCAGGTCGCCGTGGGGCAGGCCATAGCCGAGATAGTTGCGAGCAACCGAAACCACCAGCCGCAGGTGCGAAAGCACCAGCTGACGCGCGGCCTCGAGATCCTGTTCATCGCGCAGCTTGCGCGCGAGCGAAAGCTCCTGCGCTTCGGTCAGGATCGGGAAGCGGTTCGCCGCCTGAACGTACTGATCCAGACTGCCCAGTGCGGACGGGACGGGGAACGACAGTGATGTGGTCATCTGCATACCTCCAACAAATTACCTCTGGAACAATGTTAGCACTCGATGCTAGAGAGTGCTAATAACGCATTTTGTTCCTGGTATTTGTGTCTGCACGCAGATCAAGGCGCTGCCGGCGCGCCGTTTGGCGGTACGCCGGGCGTCGCTCGCTACGTGGTGCTCAGGCGACCGGCTCGAGTTCCGAGGCGTAGAACAGCGCTTCGAGCGAAGCGCAGGCCTCGTCCGGGTCCACCTTGACGTACCACATGGCTTCACGCGCGTTGCCGCCGAGGCGGTTCTTGCGCACCAGGGTCCCGGTGCGGCCATTGAAGAAGGCGTGCCGGGCGGCAGCGCCGGCGTCGAGGTGGCCAATGCGGACGCGGTGTCCGACCTCGAAGCTATGGGTTTGCGTACTCATGTTCAGTGTTCTCGCTCTGGAAGAACGGTCGCGTTGTGGGAGCGCGATCGGGTTTTGTCTCTGTCGCGGATTCTTCGCTTGTGGCGAAGTCGCGTCTTGATAGTGTTTGACGATTTTACTCGCCGAAAATGACAAAACGCTATCCATTTGGCAAGAACGCTTCTTGCGTTGCAGCAAATGAAGATGGGATTGGAACCAAAGAGCGTGTCCGTTCACGCTGACGGAAACGCTCTTTGGGTGCGGGTTTCCGGGCTGGTCGAAATTTGCGTTACTGCTGTATCGGAGAGATGGCTTCGCTCGTGCTGAAATCTGTTGCGTTGCCGCAGGAGCTAGGCGCGCAATCCGCAATCAAGGGTTGGACTTGATGGAAATTGCGCGCCTGGTGCGCGCCGTTCAGCCGGCGGCATCGATCTCCGCCAAGGTACAGGCCACGGCGTGGCTGCCGCCTCGACGCTCCAGCTTTGGCACGCCGACGCCGCAGGCTGCAATCGCGTGCGGGCAGCGGGAGCGGAACACGCAGCCCGAAGGCGGCGCGATCGGGCTCGGCAGGTCGCCTTCGAGGATCTGCACGGTCTTGCTGCGTTCCAGCGCCGGGTCCGGGATCGGCACCGCGGAGAGCAGCGCCCGGGTGTAGGGGTGGGCCGAGGCGCGGAACAGCGTGTCGGCGTCGGCCGTCTCCATGACCCGGCCGAGGTACATCACCAGCACCCGGTCGGAGATGTGGCGTACTACCGCCAGATCGTGGGCGATGAAGATCAGCGCCAGCCCGTCTTCCCGCTGCAGATCCATCAGCAGGTTGATGACCTGGGCCTGGATCGATACGTCCAGCGCGGACACCGGCTCGTCGCAGATGATCAGTTTGGGCTTCACGATCAGCGCGCGCGCGATGCCAACCCGCTGGCACTGGCCGCCGGAGAACTCGTGCGGGTAGCGGTTGATCACGTTCGGCTGCAGGCCGACGCGGGTCATCACCCGTTCGACCTCTGCCTTGATCTCGGCCGGCGCCATGCCCGGCCGCAGCCAGCGCAGCGGTTCGGCGATGATGTCGCCGATGGTCATGCGCGGGTCCAGCGACGAGAGTGGGTCCTGAAAGATCATCTGCACGTCGGCGCGCAGCGCTTGCCATTCGGTTTCGGCCAGGCCGGCGAGTTCGCGGCCCGCGAACTTCACGCTGCCGCCCGCGATCGGGTTCAGCCCGATCAGTGCGCGGGCCAGCGAGCTCTTGCCGCAACCGGATTCGCCGACGATGCCCAGCGTCTCGCCCGGCGCCAGCGTGAAACTGACTTCCTGCACCGCCTTGAGCCGTCGCGCCGGCGACCAGGGCGCCCAGCCTTCGCGGCCGACCTTGAACTCGACCTTGAGGTCGCGGACTTCCAGCAATGGGGCGTTCATGCGGCGCCCTCCGTCTCGGCGCGGAGCAGATGTTCGATCGGGCGATGGCAGGCGCGGCGGCGCTGCTCGTCGAAGTCGGTGAGCGGCGCGGGCGTCAGGCAGGCGGCGTCCCGTTCGACGCAGCGCGGCGCGAAGGGGCAGCCGGGCGGCAAGGCGAGCAGGTTGGGCGGGTTGCCGGGGATCGTGGCCAACTGGTCGCTGCCGTGGTTGTGGTCCATGCGCGGCACCGCATGCAGCAGGCCCATCGTGTAGGGGTGGCTGGGGCGGGCGAACAGCGCCTCGGCCGGGCCTTGCTCCATCACGCGGCCGGCGTACATCACCAGCACCTGATCGCAGACGCCGGCGACGACGCCCAGATCGTGCGTGATCATGATCACCGCGGTGCCAAAGTCGCGCCGCAGCTCCTGCAAGAGCCGCAGGATCTGCGCCTGCACGGTGACGTCCAGCGCGGTGGTGGGTTCGTCGGCGATCAGGAGTTTCGGCCGGCACAGCAGCGCCATCGCAATCACCACGCGCTGGCGCATGCCGCCGGAGAATTCGTGCGGATACATGCCGAGGCGCTTTTTCGCTTCGGCGATCTTCACCGCGTCCAGCATACGGGCGGATTCGGCGAACGCCGCCTTGCGATCCATCCCCTTGTGGAAGCGCAGCACCTCGGTCAGCTGGTCGCCGACGCTGAGGTAGGGGTTCAGCGCGGTCATCGGGTCCTGGTAGATCATCGCGATCTCGGACCCGCGGCGGCGGTTCAGCTCGGCCTCCGACAGCGCGAGCAGGTTCGCGCCGCCGTAGATCACCTCGCCGCGGGCGCGGCCGTTCTTCGCCAGCAGGCCCATCAGCGCGAAGGCGGTCTGGCTCTTGCCGGAGCCCGACTCGCCGACGATGCCCAGCGATTCGCCCTCGGCCAGGTCGAAAGAGAGGTCATTGACCGCGGCGACCTCGCCCTCGGGTGTGGCGAAGCGGACGTTTAGATTGCGGACTTGGAGCAGTGACGCGGCGGCGCGCGGCCGCCCGGAGCCGACGCGCGCCCCCTCGGGGGGCAGCGAACGAGCGTGAGCGTGGGGGTCGGTCATTCTTAGCGCTCCTTCGGGTCCAGCGCGTCGCGCAGGCCGTCGCCGATGAAGTTGAAGCAGAACAGCGTGGTGACCAGGAAGCCGGCGGGGAAGGCGAGCTCCCAGGGTGCGGCCTCGATTGCCTTGGCGCCCTGTTCAAGCAGCGCGCCCCAGGACGTCATCGGTTCCTGCACGCCCAGCCCGAGGTAGGAGAGGAAGCTCTCGAACAGGATCATCGAGGGCACCAGCAGGGTCGCGTAGACCGCCACGATGCCCAGCACATTCGGCACGATGTGGCGGGTGATGATGCCCCAGCGCGACACGCCGCAGACCCGCGCCGCTTCTACGAACTCCTTGCGCTTCAGCGACAGCGTCTGGCCGCGCACGATGCGCGCCATGTCGAGCCAGCTGACCGCGCCGATCGCGAGGAA
>CAMFKC010000151.1 GCA_945956975.1 uncultured Methylocystaceae bacterium
ACCCTTTCGTGACGAAACCGGAAAGCGACCCCGGCGATTTGCCGTTGCGCGCCCCAATCCTCAGGCGATTGGCCCGCTGCGCCGAGTAGTTCGTCAGAAGCGGCTGTCGTCGCGCCGTCCGCGGCAGCGTCGGCGCGAGCCTTGTCGATCTCGTCCATCGCGCGGCCGACGACGACCGGCGCCCGGGCGTCCGCGGCGGCAAGAATCGCGGGATCCAGCAAAATGGGGCCGATGTGGGCGACGATCCGCGTCTCCAGCGCCACCCGCCAGTGGTTTTCGAGCGTTTCAGCCATCTGCGCCAGCCCGGCCTCGATGTCTTCGACCGCGCGCAACGCTTTGCCTGCGGCGCGCGCGGGGTCCCGACCGATCACGAAGCAGGCGGAGGCGTGTTCGGCGCCCAGCATCAGGATGTGGCCGCCGCCCGCACGCACCGCCTTGTCGAAGATGCGGTAGACCTCGCCCAGCGCCCATTGCAGGTCCTGCGGCAGCATGGCCGCGGAAAGCCTGTCGCGATTGGCAATGTCGAGAACCACCAGCGCGCAGGCTTCCTCATGCGCCACCGGCGCCGTAGCCACGCCGATGCTGTCGAGCGGCGCGACCGAGATCGGCCCGGTCGGACGAAGCTGGCAGGCGAGCCGCGTGTCAGGCCCCGCCGATATCCGTTCCAGCGTCAGGGTTTCGTTGCGCCCCGGCGGCGGGCAGTTTTCCGCGCCCTCCAGCACCCGGACGCGACAGGTCGAGCACCGCGCCCGCCCGCCACAGGCCGATGCATGCAGGATATGATTGGCCCGGCTGGCCTCCAGAACGCTCCAACCGAGCGGGGTGCGGACCTTCACGCCCGGATAGGAGATCTCGACTGTTGCGCCGCGCAGCCGTTCCCAGCCCCACCGCACAATGCGGGCGGCAAAGAGCGCGGCGACCAGCCAGAGGTAGGCGTCGACGGCCCGGTCGCGCCACAGCGCGATGCCAGTCATTGTCCGGACGGACGGTCCGTGGCCCTTGGGGTCCATCGTTCCGAACCAGGTCAACTCTCGCTGCATTTCCAGAAAGCCGAGGGCGGACAGGATCGGCAGGACCAGGAAGACGCCGAACAGCACCGGCAGCGACTTGCGCCACCATCGCTTCCGCCCGAGCGCAGCCTGAAGGCCGAGACAGCCGTGGATCCAGCCCGGCGCCAGAATGGCGAACTGGCGGGTCTGGGAACCCGATTGCCAGAGGTCGCGCACCACATCGGCGTAGAACAATTGATAATCGTAGAATTCCATCGCCAGCCGGGTGGATGCGGCATGAGCGATGAGCAGCACCGGCAGGTTGAGACCGAGCACGATGCGCAGGAGATCGCGGAACGGCATGCGCCGCAGCGTCCGGCGCTGGTAGACAGCCTCGAATGCGAGGCCCACATGGATCAGTGCAGCGCCATACAGAAGGCAGGTGCCAGGGCGGCTCTGCCAGACAAGCATCGCATAATCGAGGCCCATCTCGGCCACGGCGAGCGACACAAGGCCAAGCGCGTGGTTGGCCAGATGCATCGTGAGATAGACAAACAGAACGACGCCAGAGGTGAAACGCAGGCCGCGGCGTGTCGGAGCGAGGCGGCGCGCGGCCTGTCGCCACGCCGGGCGCGCCGCCGGGGCAGTCCGGGCTTGCGCGCCGTCCTGCGCCGTCGCGCTCATCGCCGGATCACTTTGCCGGGCCGCCGGCCACCTGATCGGGCGGCGCCTGCCATTTCAGCGGCAGGGCCAGATATTTCATGCGGCCCTGACTCTCGACCAACGTGGCGATGTAGTCGCGCTTGGCCTTTGTCGCCTCCGAAATCGCCGCCACGACGTCTTCGGGTTGGGCGACCGGGCGCAATTGCACGCTCTCGAGAACGTCGCCGATCATCAGTCCCGCGTCGGCAGCGGGCGAACCGGGCTGGACCTCGGTCACGACCAGACCCCGCCTCGATTCGGCGATCTTGAACTGAACGCGGGTATCATCGCCGATCGGGGCGCACATGAATCCGAGGTCGTTGGCCTGACCGGACGCCTGCGCGAGCCGCAGCGGCGGCGCTTCCTCCTTGCGCGCGCCCGGCCATTCGACGGGCACCAGCGACACGGTCTCGGTCTTGCCGTTGCGGACGATTTTGAGCTTGATCCTCGTGCCCAGAGAAGCCGCCACCTCGCGCCGCAGCATGCGCATGTCTTCAAGCGTGGTGCGGTCGATGTCCGTCACGATATCGCCGATCTGCAAGGCGCCGTCAGCCGGGCTGCCCTTGACCACGTCGGCGACCACCGCCCCGGATTTCGCGGACACGCCAAGCGCATTGACCAGTTCGGGCGTGAGCGTCGCCCCGTCCATCCCGATCCAGCCGACCTTCAGATAACCGTGCTGGCGCAGCAGCTTCATCACTTCCTGCGTCGTCTCGGACGGGATTGCAAAGCCGAGACCGATCGACCCGCCCTTGGCGTTCCCGCCGGTGTAATAGGCGGTGCTGACGCCGATGACCTCGCCCTTGAGATTGAAGATCGGCCCGCCGGAATTGCCGTGATTGATCGGGGCGTCGGTCTGGATGAAGCTGTCGAACAGCGAAAATCCGAGGTCGCGATTGAGCGCGCTGACCACGCCGGTCGTCACTGTCGTGCCGAGCCCGAAGGGGTTGCCGATCACGACGATCTGCTGCCCCAGTTCGAGTTTGTCGCTGTCGCCGAATTTGACGGCGGTCAGTTTCTTGCCCGTCTCGACCTTCAGCAAAGCGAGATCGACGTCGCCGCCGTGGCCCAGCAATTTGGCGCGCATCGGCGCGCCGTCCTGGAGTTGCACGATGATCTCGTAGGCGCCCTTCACCACATGGCGATTGGTGAGTATGTAGCCGGTCTTGTCGACGACGAAGCCGGAGCCGTAGCTTTCCTGGGCCTTCATCTCGCCGGGCTTGGCGTCGGGCGCCTCGTTCTTGACGAGCGAATGCGTGGTGATGCGCACGACGCTGGGAAGCAGCTTCTCGATTGCGCCCGCGCGCTCGAGTTTGGGCGTTCTGAGCCAGAGAATGCCGGACACCAGCGCGACGACGAAACCGGCGAGGAACACCAATCTCTTGTGCCTGAGTTTCATGGCCCCCTCCTGATGCGCCGGCCGGCCTCGAGCTTCAGCAGGCCGGACCCGCACCCGCTCTACGCACGCTCCGGCCCTGCGGATCTCGAGCCGGGTCGAGATTCGCCGGCAATCTACAGAATGGAAGCGCCGTCGGCCATATGTGGCCCGGCTTACGTCAAAGCTTGGACTTAGCGTTAAAACAGGGGACAACGCGCACCCGCTGCGGCGGCGGCGAGGAGGCGCCCCTTTTTTTTTTCGCAGAAGTCGCGTCATAAGTGCGACAAGCAGGAATTTGATTGTAAAGTCTCAGGCCGAAGGGCCGATGGCGGGACGGGCTTGAGCGACCAAATCAGAAAAGCAGGCGCGGCCAGCGCAGAGGCGCAGAGGCTCTCGGAGTTGCTGCAGCGGACCGGCAGGCGGGACCAGGCGGCCTTTCGCGAACTTTATCTGGCCACGTCCGCGAAACTAGTGGGCGTAGTCGTCCGTATTCTGAGATCGAGGGACGATGCCGGAGACGTTCTTCAGGACGTGTTCCTGAAGGTCTGGACGAGTTCCCCCAGTTTTGCGCCGGAAAACGGATCAGCCATCGGCTGGCTCGTTTCCATCGCGCGCAACAGGTCTATCGATATCATTCGCGCGCGGACCGCCGCAGCGACCGATACACAGGAGACCGACTGGTTCGAGAAATTGCAGGGCGCAACGGATATCGAAAGCGAATTCATGAGCAAGGACGCCCTGACCAACTGCCTGCAGCGCCTGAACCCGAAGGTCCGCGAGGCCATCATGCTGGCCTATTACGAGGGCCTGTCGCGCGAGGAACTCGCAGAGAAGCTCGACATGCCCGTGAGCAGCGTGAAGACCTGGCTCCGCCGTGGCTCCATCGCCTTGCGCGACTGCCTGGAAAGCCGCACATGAGCGACGAACTTTCCGCCACCGCGATGGAATACGCGCTCGGGACGCTGTCCCACGAGGAGCGTATTGCCTTCGCGCGCCGTCTCGAGGCTGATTCCGGCGCCCGCGCCGCGCTCGCCGACTGGGAGGGCAAGCTGGCGCCGATGGCCGCTGCGATCCCGCCTGTCGAACCCGACGCGTCGATCTGGCGCGCGATCGAGCAGAAGCTGGGGCCGTCCGAGGCCGCCGTCGGCTCCGAGGACGCCGTCAGCAATGTTGTGCCTTTGCAGCGCGCCGTCAGGCGCTGGCGGTTCGCCGCGGGGACGGCGACCGCGCTGGCGGCCTGCCTTGCGCTGTATGTCGGGGTGAGGGCGCCGGTCCAGATCGACCGACCGGTCCAGACCGCCGCCGTGCAGGCTCTGCCCTCGTCCACTCCTTCGCCGTCTCCCTCGCCCGTCAGTCACACCGCAACGACGCAGGCTCAGGCAAACGAGGCTGGCCAGATCGCCACTGCTTCGGCCAGCCGGCAGAACGAGAACCTGGTGGTGACCGCCAATGGTCCGCGCGAAGGCGAGGTGCGTGGAGGCCTGAACGTGCAGCCCGCACGCGAGACCGAGGCGGCAATCGCTTATGTCGGCGCGCTGGCGCCTCCGGCAAGCCCGGCGGCCCTGATCGTGCGCACGGATGCGGGCGCCCGTACGCTGACCGTCCGGCGGTTGGCCGCAGCCGCGCCCTCCGGCTCGGTGATGCGGCTCTGGCTGATCGCAGCCAACGCGCCTCCGCGCGCTCTCGGCATCGTGAGCGAGGAAACCACGCGCCTCGCGCTCCCGCGCGACGTGCCGCTCGCCGGCGCCGCCATCGCCGCATCGATCGACCCTGCTGGCGCAGCGCACGATGCGCCGGTTGGACCGTTCGTGTTCGAAGGCAGGCTGGTGCGCGACTGAGGCGCAGCCGACTCGGGACTGGCGGAAGAGAGAGGGAGTCGAACCCACCAAGGACCGGCTCGCGGCCCCTCCCGGATTTGAAGTCCGGACGCCCCACCGGGGACGATTCTCTTCCATGCGCGTCGGCGCAAACTAGCCTGCAGGCGGCGGCCCGAACAGGTCGAGGCGATGCCTGTTGATGCGCCTGAGATCGCCACGCCGCAAGGTGACGCCGTGGCGGTCGAAAAATTCCAGAATCTGGATCGCGACCTTGCGGCCGTTGTCGAGCCGATCGCGAAACTGCGCTGCGGTGAACTGGCCCTGCGGCGCGGCCGCGGCGATGTCGGCGGCGATCGCCGTCATCTCCGCCACTGTCGGGCGCAGGAAGAAATGGTCGTGCGCGACCTCGTCCACCTTGCCCATGCGGCAGAGCGCCTTCATCAGCCGGCGCACGACCGGTTCGTCGATGTCGAGCGCCTGGGCGATGTCGCGCACGCGCGGCGGGCGAAAGCGCTCTGGACCGGAGACGAGCGGCGCAATGCGGCTCCATGCCAATTCATCGTCCGGCTGCAGCCGCACTTCATGTTCGCAGAGCCGCGCCCACGCGCCATCGAGCGCGACGCGTCCGTCGAGCGCTGGCGATTGCAGCAGCGCGCGGAACACCGGGGCCGGCAGGCGCGGATCGAGCGCCATGCGCAGGCGCTCGAAACCAAGACCGGGCAGATCGGGATTTTCCGCATGGAAACCCGCGAGGGTCGCGAGCAGATCGTAGACAAGCGAATCGAACGTCGCGCGCGACAGGCCGATGCGCGCTCCCCCGCCTGCGAGTTCGACGATGTCGAGCGCGGCAAGAATGTCGGCGAAGTGTCCTTGTCCCAGCGCGCGGTCGCGCGCGAAACCCGAGAGATCGACAAAGAAGGGCGTGGTCGCGAGCAGCCGGCGCAGCGACTCGGCGGGATGCGCATAGGCAGCCGCTTCGAGAATCGCGCGACGCTCCGGCGTGCGGCGTTTGCGCGCGGGCGCGCGCAGATCGAGGAAGGCGCCGCCGCCGATCGTGCGTTGGGCCGTCGTGTCGCGCGCCACGAAGCGGTCGCCGACCGCCGCCGCGATGGGCTTTTCGAGAACGAGCTGCGCGAAGACTTCATCGCCGGGCGCGATCGCCTCGTCGGTCAGCAGCACGATGCGCGCGGCAACGTCTGTCGCCGCATGATGCAGGCGGATCGGCGTCCATTGCGCGACGGGCCTGCGTTCGGACCGCAGCAAGCGGAAAGACACGTCGATACGGTCGGTCGGCGCGTGCAGCTCCGGCGCGAGGACGAAATCGCCGCGGACGATGG
>CAMFKC010000152.1 GCA_945956975.1 uncultured Methylocystaceae bacterium
CCTCCAGCGACGGTTCCCGTATGTTCGGACTGCGATCCCGCGCCGCCAGACCCGTGGACGAGACCCCCTCGTCGGGCGGCGGAGTCGATCTGCGCAGCCGTCTTTGGCCTAGTGACATGACGGGCCGCATCCTGCGGGTTGTCGGCACAGTCGCCGCCATCGTGGGCCTGGGCGCAGCGATCGCGCCGTGGACGGTTTCGCGCACGGCGCTTCGCGAAGAAATCGCCGCGCAATTGCGGTCTTCCTCCGGCCTTTACGTCTTCATCGAAGGACCCTCGACCTTCGCGCTGCTGCCGAGCCCGCATGTCAATCTCGGCAAGGTGAATTTCGTCGAGCCGCTGGCCGCCCTGGTGCTCAAGACGGAGAACCTGTCGGGCCGCCTGCGCTGGCTGCCGCTGCTGACCGGCAGGCTCGAACTGCAGCATGCCGAACTGCTGCGCCCACAGCTGACCATCGACATCGATTCCCGTCCGATGACGCGCGCCGGCGCGGTCGTGCGCGCGGCAGACGCCAAGCCCGCCACCCCTGAGGCCGACCGTGCCGACCGCGCCCGGCTCGGGACGATCTCTTTCATCGACGGCGCCGCCGTGCTGCGCCGCGGCGGGGTGGAAGTCGAAAGTCTCGACCACATCGACGCGACGCTCGACTGGCCCACCGTCGCCTCTCCAGCCGCGCTCGACGGCACGGCGACCTGGCGCGGACAGCGTGGCGCGCTGGCGCTGTGGATCGCGCGCCCCTCCGAAATGCTGCGCGGCGAAGCGAGCCGCGTCACGTTGCAGCTCAAGGCGCCGATTCTGTCCGTGCAGGCCAATGGCGAGGCCGTCTCAGGCCCGCGTCCGCATTTCGACGGCCGCCTGATCGCCTCGACCGATTCGCTGCGCGACGTCGTTCAATTGCTCCGTGGGGCCATCCCGCTGCCGCTTTCGCTTGGCGCCGCGACGCTCGACGCCAAGGCTGACGCCGGCCCCAAGGGTCTGGACCTCGCCGGCGTGCAGTTGAAGCTCGACAATTCGACGTATGAAGGCTCGCTGTCCTGGCGCGTGGACGACCAGCGCCCGCAATTGTCGGGAACGCTGGCCACTGGCGCCCTCGACCTGCGCGAGATGCTCGGCGCCCTGCCCTCAATGGTCGACCGCGACGGGCATTTCAGCCGCGACGCGATCGCCTGGCGCGACCAGAGCGCGCTCGACATCGACCTGCGCTTGTCGGCCGCGCGCGTCGTGTGGGATCGTCTGCAGGCTCGCGATGTCGCGGGCGCGCTGCTGCTGCGCGCGGGCCGGCTCGAGGCCTCGCTGGCGGACGCCTCGCTCTACAAGGGCACCGCCAAGGCGCGCCTCGTCATGGCGCCGCTGGATGTCGGCGGGGTCGAGATGAAGTCGCTGATCGAGGCGCGCGGCGTCGATGTCGGCGCGCTCGGCTGGGATCGTTTTGGCGCAACGCGGCTCGCCGGCGCGGCCAACGTCAATCTCGCGATCGAAGGGGCCGGCGCGAGCGCCGACCAGATCGCGCGCACGCTCAAGGGCCGTGGCGACATCGACTTCGACAAGGGTGAAATCGTCGGCCTCGACGTCTCCCGCGTGCTGCGCCGGATCGAGAAGCGCCCGCTGGCCAGCGGGCTCGATATAAATAGCGGCCGGACGCCTTTTTCGGCGGCGCATATGTCCGCCGAGATCGCCGGCGGCGTGGCGACCGTGACCGACGGCCTCGTCCAGGGCGAAGGATTTGGCATGACTCTCGCCGGCGCGGTCCAGATTCCCGAACGCCAGATCGTCCTGCACGCAAATGTCGCGTCCACCGATTCCAAAGGCGGCCCGAAAGCCGACGCGCCCGCGTTCTCGTTCGACATCGTCGGCCCCTGGGACAGGGCGCAACTCATGCCGGATGCGCCGAGCTTCATCCGGCGCTCGGGCGCCGCAAGGCCGCTTCTCGCGCCGCGGGCAGCGGAATAGGCGTCAGCTCGCGCGCTTGCGGCTCAAGACCGAAGACACAAGGAGCGCCAGACCTACCGCCGCCAGCAGCAGGCTCGACATCGCGTTGATCTCCGGCGTCACGCCGAGCCGCACCTGGCTGTAGATGCGCATCGGCAGCGTCGTCGACCCCGGCCCCGAGGTGAAGCTCGCGATCACGAGATCGTCGAGCGACAGGATGAAGGCGAGCATCCACGCGCTCACCAGCGCCGGCGTGAGCTGCGGCAGCACGATGCGCAGGAAGGTGGTCACGGGCCCTGCGCCGAGGTCCATCGCGGCTTCCTCCAGCGACCTGTCCATGCCGGCGAGCCGCGCCCGGATGACGACGGCGGCGAAGCACATGGTGAAGGTCGCGTGCCCCGCGACGATGGTCCAGAAGCCGCGCGAAATCCCGAAGGCGACGAAAATAAGCAATAGCGACAGGCCGAGGATGACCTCGGGGATCACCAGCGGCGCGTAGATCGAGCCGACGAAGAGGGTGCGCGTGCGGAAGGCGCCGAACCGTTCGAGCGCGAAGGCCGCGAGCGTTCCGTTGAAGGTCGCGATACAAGCCGAAATCGCGGCGATCTGCAGGCTGATCTTCGCGGACGCGACGAGCTGGGCATTGGAGAACAGCGACGCGTACCATTGCGTCGAAAAACCCGCCCAGACGGTGACGAGCTTCGACGCGTTGAAGCTGTAGATCACCAGCAGGACGATCGGCGCGTAGAGGAAGGCGAAGCCGAAGGCGAGCGTGGCGAGGCGCGGGAGACGGGCGGCGGTCATGGCGCAAGCTCTTCCAGAGGCTCGACTCTGTTCCCTCCCCCCTTGTGGGGGAGGGCTAGGGTGGGGGGTCGGGGAATCCTGCGATGTTCGCGCGCTTGGACTTCGCCAATCTCGCAAGCGCGCCCGACCCCCTCCCCTGCCCTTCCCCACAAGGGGGAGGGGTTCAGATACGCGTTGCGGCGAAGAGCGAGGCCGCTTCCCATCACGCCCCCTGCCCCTTCGACTGCCGCCGCTCGAACCAGACGATCGGCCCGACCAGCAGCGCGAGAAGCACGATCGCGCCCGCCGACGCCGCGGGCCAGTCGCGGTTCTCGAAGAAGTCGTTCCACATCGTGCGGCCGATCATGATCGTGTCGGAGCCGCCGAGCAGATCGGGGATCACGAATTCGCCGACGGCGGGAATGAACATCAGCAGTGCGCCGGCGATCACGCCCGGCAGCGAGAGCGGCAGCGTAACCTTCCAGAAGGTCGCGAGCGGCCCGGCGCCGAGGTCGGCCGCGGCCTCGCGCAGGCTTGCATCCTGCTTCTCCAGCGAATTGTAGATCGGCAGAACGACGAACGGCAGGTAGGAATAGACGATGCCGATGACGACGGCGACGTTGGTGGCGTAGATCGTCAGCGGCGTGTCGATCAAGCCGATCTTCATCAGCGCGAGGTTGAGAAAGCCCTCGTCCTTCAGGATCGCGATCCACGCGTAAACGCGGATGAGGAAGCTCGTCCAGAACGGCGCGACGGCGAGCGCGATCAGCATCGAGCGGCGCCGCGGATCGGAACGCGCGATGGCGAGCGCGAGCGGATAGGCGATGACGAGCGCAAGCGCCGTCGACACGCCCGCGATCGCCAGCGATGAGAGATAGGATTCGAGATAGAGCGGGTCGTCGCCGAGCCCGCGATAGGCCGTCAGCGCAAATTTCTGCGCCTGCTCCAGCCATGCGCCGACGCCATCGGAGAGATTGAAGACCGGTTCGTAGGGCGGCTGTGCGATGATTGATTTCGACAGCGAGATCTTGGCGACCAGCGCGAGCGGCGCGAGGAAGAACAGCGCCAGCCAGCCGTAGGGAACGAGCAGCGCCCACAGGCGCCCGCCAGACAGCGCGCCCCTACGCATCGAGCACCACGCAGGCGTCGGGGTCGAAGGCGACCGTCACCGCTTCGCCGGGCTGCGGCGCGGGCAGCGCGGACGGCGCGGCGACGCGCGCCAGCGCGCCGGATTTCAGGCGCACGCGGAAGATCCGGTGGTCGCCGCGATAGGCGAAATCGTGCACGACGCCCGCAAGCCGGTTGGCGCCCGCTTCGCCAGCAGGCGCGAGCCTCATGCGTTCCGGCCGGACCGCCACCGTCGCCGCCGTGCGATTGGCGACATGCAGTGGCGCGTGCGCCTCGATCGGGCCTTCGCTGGACTCGAGCCGCAATGCATCGCCGCTGCTGGTGGCGACACCCTCGAAAATGTTGATCTCGCCGATGAACTCCGCGACGTAGCGCGAGCGCGGACGCTCGTAGATCTCCACCGGCGAACCGATCTGCTCGATCTGTCCCGCGCGCATCACCGCGATCCGGTCGGCCATCGACATGGCCTCGTCCTGGTCGTGCGTGACGACGACGAAGGCTGCGCCGAGGCGCTTCTGGATGTCCATCAGCTCGAATTGAGTCTCCTCGCGCAGCTTGCGGTCGAGCGCGCCGAGCGGCTCGTCGAGCAGGAGAAGTTTTGTCCCCCGCGCCAGCGCCCGCGCGAGCGCGGCGCGCTGCTTCTGCCCGCCGGAAAGCTGATGCGGCTTGCGCTTCTCCAGCCCCTGCAACTGCGCGAGACGCACCATCTCCGCAACGCGCGCCCCAATCGCGTCGCGCGCGAGCCCGGCCGCCTTCAGGCCGAAGGCGATGTTGTCGGCCACGCTCATGTGCGGAAAAAGCGCGTAGGACTGGAACATCATGTTGACCGGCCGCCGGTGCGGCGGGACATCGGTGGCGTCGGCGCCGTCGATCAGCACGCGGCCTTCATCGGGCCGCTCGAAGCCCGCGGCCATGCGCATCAGCGTTGTCTTGCCGCAGCCGGAAGGCCCCAGCAGCGCAAAGAATTCGCCGGGCGCGATCTCGATTGAGACGCCGTCCACGGCGACAGTCGCGCCGAAGCGTTTCGAGACCTGCTCGAACTGGAGGATCGGCGTTTGCGGCAATCAGTCGCCCTCGCGCAGCGCCTCTTGCAGGCGCGCTTCCAGCACTCCGGGCTTGAGCAGCACCAGCGCGCCGCGCGTCTTCTCGATCAGGCCCTCGTGCGTCATCGTCGAGAGCTCGCGCGTCACCTGCTCGCGCCGGCAGCCGATGCGCGCGGCCACCACGTGATGGAACGGCGGCGGGGTCACCACCTTCTCGCCGGGGTGCCCGGGGCGCGGATGCGAGGAGCGCAGCAATTCGGAATAGAGCCGGTGGCGCAGGTCGAAGATCGCCATCTCCGCGAGCCGCGTGTTCACGTCGCGCACGCGATGCGTGAGCAGCCGCAGGACCTTGTCGCAGGCGTGCTGGTTGGAGAAGAGGATTTCGCGGAATACGGCGGACGACATGATCGCGACTTCCGCCTTGGTCAGCGCGGTCACGTTGGCGGAGCGCTCGATGCCGTCGATCGCCGACATTTCGCCGAAGAACTCGCCGGCCTTGATGTCGGCCAGGATGACCTCCTTGCCAGCCGCCGTGCGCAGGAGAACGCGCACGTCGCCCGAGACGAGGAAATAGACGTCGGTCGACTTGTCCTCGAAGTCGACGATGGTCTCGCCATCGTCGCACTTCTTCCAGTTCACCCGGCGGTCGAACTTTTCGAAGTCGAAGCCGGCCACGTCCTTGAAGAAGGGATGGCGAACGAGTCCCTGCATGGCCGATCCAGAACCTGACACGCCGCCCCCGCGGCCACGGGCGCAAATGTATCAGACGAACGCCCATCGTCCATCGCGTTGCGGCAGGAGCGTTTACGCGACCGACCGCCGCGCCGCCTCTACCGTATTGGCCATTAGGAGCGGCACGGTCATCTGGCCGACGCCTCCGGGCACGGGGGTGATCGCGGCGGCGCGCTCCAGCGCCTCCTCGTAGGCGACGTCGCCGGTCAGGCGATACTTGCCGTCCGCGGTCGGCACACGGTTGATGCCGACGTCGATGACGATGGCGCCCTCCTTGATCCAGTCGCCGCGCACCATGTCCGGCTGGCCGACAGCCGCCACCACGATGTCGGCGCGTCGCACGACGGAGGCGAGATCGCGGGTGCGCGAATGCGCCATGGTCACCGTGGCGTTGGCGGCCAGCAGCAATTGCGCCATCGGCTTGCCCATCAGGTTGGAGCGGCCGATCACGATGGCCTCGGCACCTTCAACCTTGCGTCCGAGCGCGGCGCAGGTGCGCTCGATCAGCTGCATCGAGCCGAAGGGCGTGCACGGCACGAGCGCCCGCTCGATCGCGCCGGTCGCCAGCAGGCCGGCATTGACAGGATGGATGCCGTCCACGTCC
>CAMFKC010000153.1 GCA_945956975.1 uncultured Methylocystaceae bacterium
GCCGTTCGACGGCGTGGAGACAGTTCGCGCCGTGCGCCGCTGGCTGCCGCATGCCGACCCGTTTCTCCTGGCGCGCATCCACGATTACGCCGGCGGCGTGCCTCTCTACATCGAGGAATTGTGCCACCTGGCCTCCACCGAGCAATTGTCGCAGGCGCTCGGCGCGCGCGGTGGCGGCGGATGGATCGGCGCGGTCGTCACGTCACGTTTGCAACGATTGCCCGATCGGCAGGCCGATATCGTTCGCGCCGCTGCGGTTGTCGGCAATATCGCGCCCATGCGCGCGCTCATCGCTGCTTGCGGCGAGGCGCCGGACCCAGCGAGCCTTCAGGCGCTTGCGGCCGCGGATTTTCTCTACACTGACGCCATGAGCGGCGGTCTGCGCTTCAAGCACGGCGTCACCCGGGATTCCATTTACGAGTCGATCGGTCTCGCGCAGCGCCGCTTGCTGCATCGGCGCATCGTGGAGGCTCACGCGCCGCGCGGCGCTGGCGCCGATCATGACGATACGCTGGAGGCGCTCGCCTATCACAGTTTCGGCGCGGGCGACTGGACTAATGCTGCGAAATTCTCGGAACAGGCCGGCGACAAGGCGACGTCGGCCTTCGCGCTCGACCGCGCCCGCGCGCACTACAAGACTGCGCTCGACGCGATGGATAATTTTGCCGAGCGCGATCACGGTCAAGACCTGCACTGGTGCCTTGTCGTCAGCAAGCTCGGCATGGCGAGCATTTTCGATCCGCTGTCTTTGCGCAACGACGTCAGCCTGTTCGAGCGGGCGGTCGAGCTCGCACGCAAGATCGGCGATCTGGAGGCTGAAGCGCGCGCGACCTACTGGCTCGGCTACATGTGCTACGGTTTCGGGCGGTTTCGTGAAGGCGTCGTCCATGCGCGACGCGCAGCAGCGCTTGCGCGTGTGACGGGAGATGCGCGCCTGATCGCGCAGGTCGATGCGACGCTGGGGCAGGTTCTGGCGGCGGCCGGTCGCTACGACGAGGCGCGCGATCTGATTGACGCCGCCATCGTCACGAAGAAGCGCGCTGCGCGTCCGGGCGGCGGCGTTGCGATCGGCTCCGCCTATGCGCTCTCCTGCGAGGCGAGCATCCTCGCCGATCGCGGCGATTTCATCGGCACCGAAGAGCGGTTCGACGAGGCGAAAGCGCTGCTTGGCGGCTCCAACCATCCCGTCGCGAATTCGATGCGAAACTGGCGGGCGGTTTCTCTCGTGTGGCGTGGCGCGTGGGAAGAGGCCGAAACGCTCGCCAACGAGAATGCGCGTGTCGCCGAGAGCATGCGCGGATTGCTCCTGCTGGCGGCTTCGCGCGCAGCCGCCGGTTTCGCACGCTGGCGCCGCACCGGCGACGCCGATGCGCTTCAGCAGTTGCGGGACGCCATCCAGTGGATGGAAGGGCGCCGCTTCAAGTTTTTCGTCTCGGTGCAATACAGCTGGCTGGTCGAGGCCTGCGCTGAAACCGGCGACATCGAAGCGGCGCGCCGCTACGCTGCGCATGTCTTGCTGCGCGCCCGCCAGGGTGAGCGGCTTGGCGAGGCCGCGATCAGTCGAGCGCTTGCGGGGGTGGCGGCAGACGAAGGCCGCTACGCCGATGTCGCGCGATGGCTGGCGCGTGCGGACCTGTCCGCGCGTCTGCGCAACTCGAGGCGGGAGGCCGCGCTCAACGCGGCGCTCCGCGCAAGGATCGCCGGCAACGCGGAAGAGATCGCGGCCGCTCAGGCTGAACTGCGCGCAATGGGCATGCGCTGGTACGCGGACCGCGTCGCGTCCCGCTGAACCCCGGAATCACACGCCTCCGACGGGTTTGCCCGCCGCTTGCGCCTGCATGGCCGAGACCACCTTGGCGCCGAGCAATTCGTAGCCGTCGCGCGTCGGATGCAACTCGTTCGACCAGAGTCCGCTGTTGGCCGCGAGCGTCCCTGTGAGGTTCACATGCGTGACCTTGCCGGGATACTCGGCAGCGACGCGCGCTGCGGCCGCATTCAGCCGGTCGATCAGCGATTTCATGACGCCTGAGTTCGTCGCCAGATCAAACATGCGCCGATGGTCGAAGATTGGTTTCAGCCAGGGACCGCCGAGCCAGAAGCCGCTGCCGTTTGGAATAGGATGATCGTAGGCGTGCATGACGATGGGAGCGTCGGTCATCTCCTGCAGACGTTTCGCCACAGTCGCCATATAGCCGTGCAATTCGTCGTCGATGAACTTCGCGACCTCGGCTTCGATCAACGCTTCTCCATTCGCGCCGCCGCCTTCGCGCAGCATGCGATAGAGCGCGGTCTGTGGCACATTGGAAACGGGCTGGCACACGTCATTGCCGCCGCCGCCAAGCACGATGAAGGCGGGCGAGGCTTCGCCTGGCCCGATATTGTCGAAGAAACGCGCCACTTGGTCCAGCGCCGCGGGGTCGGCCATGTCCCGCAGGAATCGGCCGAGCGTCGCGAAATCCTGTTCGAATTCGTCGCTGTAATTGCGCCGCGCCAGCGCGCCGCGCAGGCTGGGGTAGGGGGCCGTGTCCGACAGCCAGGAATCGCCGACGACGAGGATCGGCGTGACGCCGGTGTCCATCAGCGTCATGGCGCGGCGGTGGACGGGCGCCGCAGTCTTGCGCGGCGCAGGAGTCGAGAGCACGGCGCCGTCCGCTGAAATCGTCAGCGGGCCAGGGCCGGGCCGCAGCGGCAGCGGCGTTTCCACCAGCGCGCTGAAGAAGCCGATCATCAAGGCGATCGCCGGGTCGGCGCCGGGGCAGGCGTGGGTCGGATGGTCCGCCGCGCGGCGGTTGCCGCCGAAGGCGTGATGATAGTCGCCGCCGCCCTCGCTCAGGCACTGCTGTGTCGCCGACACGGCGCCGGCGACGATGATGTCGCCTGGCTTGATCTTGATCTGGTTTGGGCCTTCGCCGAGCTTGGTCGAGGTCACAGCCGTGCGCCAGATGAGCTCGGGGACGGCCCGCAACTGGAACGCCGGAACGAAATCGCCGACCAGCCTGTTGCAGGCTTCCATGAAATCGCGCGAGGCGGACCCTGCGTGGCGCGCGCGCAGCTTCCACAACGTGCCGTCACGCAGCCATTCGTTGAGGATGCGGCGCAGATTGCCCTCGACCGTCGGAATGAATCCCATCATCGCGCCGGCGATCGTCTGTGCGCAGAAGTCGATGTCGTCGCTTCCTTCGGGACTGTCGAGCACCGCCCGGGAGACCGGCGCAGTGATCTCTGCACGGAACTGGCGCAGGTAATGTTCCATCGCCTCGCGCACCGACTGCCCGTGGGCGGCCCCGTATTGTTCCACGCTGCTGCCGGGATGCGGCTGGAAGATGTAGCGCGAGGGCGAAAGGAAGTGGCCGGGATAGAGCGCGGGGTCGGACAGCGTCCAGTCCCAGCGGTAGCCCGAGCGGCGGAAGTGAGCGCCTTTCTCGGTAATGCCGAACCATTCCTCGCAGAAATGCGCGAGTAAAGGCTCGACCAGCTCTCGCGACTCGACCGTCAGCTCCCAGCGTTTCTCGTGGTCGTAGAGCGCATCCGCCATCTCCTGGTCGACCAGTTTCTGAATGGCGTCCTGCACTGCTGCGCGCGCATTGAGGAAGGCCTGGTGCGGGTCGATCGCCATGATCGCTGCGTTGCAGGCGCGCGACCAGGTTTCGTAGGCCTTGTCTTCCTGGTTCGGATCGAGGCCGAGATAGAGCACGCCGAACGAGCGATGCATGCGTGGCAGATAGCCCGTGATTGTCCATGCCTCGTCGGGATTGACGAAGATGTCGCTCACGAGCTTCTTGTCGCCGACCAGCACGCCGAACGGCGTGCGCAGCAGGCCGCCGTGGTTTTCACGGATCGCGGCCCACACCGAAGCGCTCGTATAATCGGCGGCGTAATCCGGGTCTTCGAGCACGGCCTTCCAGGCCTCCAGCGCAGCTTCGGCGCCATTCTCCCGTTCGTATTCGCGCAGCTCCGCGATCTTGGCTTCCCCCGCGGCGGCGTTCCACGTCAGCAGCGGCTTCGTATCGCGCGCGACGGCGCGTTCCTTCAGCAAGGCGAGCGCCTTGATCGACGGCGCGAACAGATAGGCGCCCCATTCCAGCCGGACGAACGGCCTGGGCTCGGCGTGCAGGCGATCCTCGCCGTCGAGCGGCATGTGCACGACCTTGCCGTCGTGCTCGAAGCGATAGAAGCGCTTCTTGCCGGGTTCGGCGAGGCCGAGCAGTGGATCGCTCACGCCGGAATAGCTTCCGGAGCTGTTGGCGCCGGCGATCCAGCTCTGGACAACCTCGAACTGCTCGCCGAGGCTCGCATTGTAAGCCATGAACACGAGGCCGCGCTCGCGCGACAGGCTTTCCTTCTTTTTCGCTTCGTCCGTTTCGGCGCGATCGTGCCAGGGTCCGTAGGACATGCCGCGGCGTGCGATGCGCGGCGGGCGCTGGCCCTTCTCCGGCTGCGTAAAGCGCGGATTGACGCGGCGTATATGCGCATGGATCGGGCACATCGCGCCGGTCGGATCCTTGTCGAAATGGAAATCGTTCGACAGCGGATTGTCGCCGATCACGACGGCGAGCGGTTGCCCGGACTTTGCATGATTGGCCGGCCAGCGGCCGAGCATTTTCGCCATGACGTCGTCGTGGCCGAGGTCGAAACCCTGATCGGCCATCGCCTTGACCGCGCCGTCGACCGTGGTCTCGAAGGCTTCGACATCCTGACGCAGCTTGCGGACGGCCAGAAAGCTGCCGTCCTTCAGTAGCGGATGCAGCCGCGCGGAGGCGCCGCTGTAGAATTCGGTCTTGTCGGCAATATTGGGATAGCCACAGAGCATCTCACCCAGATGAATCTGGTTCGAATAGCGCCGGCCGGCTTCGGCCTTGGTGAGCACAGGTTCCGAATTGCCTTCGGTGAAGCCGAAATGCTCCTCGACCACCTTGTTGGGGTTTCGCAGGCGATGCATCCACTGCAGCGACAGCGGAATGACCCCCTCATGCGCCATCGTCAGCTTCTTCAGCGCCTCTAGGAGCGGCGTGCGGGCGGTTGGCGTATCTTCGTCCGTGCTACCAGCGGCGGCCCGGCGTCGCACCTGCACCATGGCGTGGACGGCGTTCAGGTCGATGCGGGGCGCATCGTGCGCGTCGCTCAGTTCGTCCGCATCGACGCCGTCTGCCCAGTTGTTGACTGGCAGCCGCCAGCGCAGCGGATGATTGATGCGCACATCGCCGAGTATGCCGGCGCGCATTCCCATGCCTTGCACGAATTCTTCCGGCAGTTCGCGGATCTCGTCGTCGGTCAGTCCCGCCGCGCGCAGGCCTTCCACGGTGAAGCCGACATTGGTGGCGATCGCGCCAGGCGCCAGCGCAGCCACGTCGGCTTCCGTGGTTGTGGGCAGAACGCCGATAAACGCAGCGACGGCGGCCGGCGAGGCGAATTGCAGCAGCAGCATGCAACCGTGATCGATATCGGGGTAGGGCGTCAGGATGCCGCCCTGCACATTGCCGGGCTCGACCAGCGGGGGCGCGTCCGGAACCGGGTTGGGCAGAAACTGCCGGACCGGCGGATCGTCCAGCCGGTTCTGGATCCATCGCATCGCTTCCTCGAAGCGGCGATTGGCGCGCTGGACGCCCATTTGATACGTCGCGCCCTTCACCATCGGCAGGAATTCCGGCAGCAACTCGTGCGCAGCGCGCAGCAGCACGTCGCCGTCTTTCGTGCCTGGCAGATAGACGTCGGACAACCGGTGGACGCCCGCGAGCACCCGCACGCCATGCCGGAAGGGCGCCTTTCCCGCATCCTCCACGTTCATTTTCTGCTCGAAGCCGGCGCTCGTGGGATCGCCCGGCACCGAACCGCGCGACTCGAAGATCGACTTCGCGGCGATGTCCTCCGCGGAGGGAATGCGGATGCGCGTCGTGATCAACTGGGCCTCATCGGCGGCGGCGCGCCGGTGCACGCGCTCCGACATCTTCAGGTAGCGGATATCGTCGACGGTGACGTTCGGCGTGGCGTAGAGGAAGGCCGCCTCGCTCTGCGCCTTCTTCAGCCATTCGCCCCATTTTTCGTACGAATTTTCGTAGCCGAGCACGTAGCCCTCGATATTGCAGAACACGAGGTCGAGCAGGCGCGTGACCTTCTGCCAGATGACGCGGACGTAGGCTTCCCAGGAGCCGTCGAACGTGACGGTCAGCAGCACCTTGTCCTCCGGCTCGAGCACGACGATGCCGACGGAATGGATG
>CAMFKC010000154.1 GCA_945956975.1 uncultured Methylocystaceae bacterium
ACAGAGCGTGGACGCGGTATTGCAGGCAATGCAGACGACCTGCGGATCGAAATCGGCGACGAGCCGCCGCATGACGGCGACCACCCGCCACACAAGATCGTCCGCCGCCCAGTCGCCGTAAGGAAATCCCGCATCGTCCGCAGCGTAGACGTGATCAGCCTCCGGGATCAGCTTGGCGATCTCGCGAAAGACGGTCAGGCCGCCGAGGCCGGAATCGAAGGTCAGGATGCGCGGGCGGGACATGGAGGCAGGCATTACCTCTTTTTCCGTCAAAGCGGAATGCGGCGGATTTCCGCCCCCGCCGCAAGGCGCTAAAGAAGCCGGCATGGAGCAAGATACATGACCGGCGCCGGTACGGATTCCACCAGACCGCCTCGCGAAGGCGGACCAGCCATCGTGCTGGTGCGGCCGCAACTGGCAGTCAACATCGGCATGTGCGCCCGCGCCATGGCGAATTTCGGCCTCACCGACCTGCGCCTGGTCAGCCCGCGCGAGGGCTGGCCGCGCACCGGCGCCTATCGCAAAGGGGCCTACGCCGCGGCGGCCGGCGCCGTGCACCTTCTGGAAAAGGCCAAGCTCTACGACAGCGTCGAGGCGGCCGTCGCCGATCTCAACTTCGTCTATGCGTCGACCGCCCGCGAGCGCGGCCAGGCCAAGCCCGTCCTGCTGCCGCGCGAAGCCATGGGAACGAGCGCCGTCCGCATCGCCGCAGGCGAAACGCACGGCATCCTGTTCGGCCCGGAGCGCACCGGCCTCGACAACGACGACGTCGCGCTCGCCGACGCCATCCTCACCTTCCCGGTCAATCCCGCCTACGCCTCGCTCAATCTCGCGCAGGCGGTTCTGCTGTCGGCCTACGAATATTTCTCCGCTGCGCACGGCCAGATTGCGCCTTTCGAGATCGCGGAGCGTTCGCCCCCGGCGCAACGCGAGATGACGCTATCCTTCTTCGAGTTTTTGGAAGGCCATCTCGAAGAGCGCGGCTTCTTCCGTCCGGTGTCGAAACGCCCGGTCATGCAGCGGAATCTCCGCAACATGTTTCACCGCATGCAACTCACCCAGCAGGACGTGCGAACATGGTGGGGCATGGTCGTGCGGCTGATCGAGGGCCCGCGCGAGACGCCGCAGACCCGCAAGCGCATCAAGCAGAAAAAGCCCGATTCCGCCTGATCTCGCCGCCCGCGCGAAAGAGCGCTAGGCTTCGGCTACGCGAGGAGACTGCAATGGAACATTTCGACGTGCTCGTCGTCGGCGCCGGCCTTTCGGGCGTCGGCGCCGGCTACTGGCTGCAGAAGCTCTGCCCCGGCAAGAGTTACGCGATCATCGAGGCGCGCGAGCGCAAGGGCGGCACCTGGGATCTCTTCCGCTATCCCGGCATCCGCTCGGACTCGGACATGTTCACGCTCGGCTATTCCTTCAAGCCGTGGACCGACCCCAAGGCCATCGCCGACGGCCCCTCCATCCTGCGCTACATCGAGGAGACGGCGCGCGAGAACCGCATCGACGAGAAGATCCGCTATTCGCAGCGCATGGTCTCGGCGGCATGGTCGAGCGCCGATGCGCGCTGGACGGTCGATGTCGATGCGGTCGACGGGCGCCGGCAATATACGTGCGGCTTCCTCTACATGTGCTCGGGTTATTACCGCTACGACCACGGATACCTGCCGGCCTTCGCCGGCATGGGCGATTTCGAGGGACGCATCGTCCATCCGCAGGCCTGGCCCGAGGATCTCGACTATGCCGGCAAGCGTGTCATCGTGATCGGCTCCGGCGCGACCGCGATGACGCTCGTGCCGGAGATGGCGAAAACCGCCGCGCATGTCACGATGGTGCAGCGCTCGCCGACCTATGTCGTCGCGCGTCCCTCGAGCGACGCGGTCGCCGACTGGTTGCGGGCGAAGCTGCCAGCCAGGTCAGCCTATGCGCTGTCGCGCTGGAAGAACGTGCTGTTTGGGATGTATTTCTACAATCTCTGCAAGCGCAAGCCGGAGAAGGTGAAGGCCTATCTGCTGAAGCTCGTGCGCGAGCAATTGCCTGCGGGCTACGACGTCGAGAAGGACTTCACGCCGCGCTACAATCCGTGGGACCAGCGGCTCTGCCTCATCACCGACGGCGATCTCTTTTCCGCCATCCGCGAGAACCGCGCCACTGTGGCGACAGGCGCGATCGAGCGCTTCACGCCCAAGGGCCTGCAACTCGCCGACGGCCGCGAGATCGAGGCCGACATCATCGTCACCGCCACGGGTCTCGAATTGCAGATGCTCGGCGGCGCGACGCTGAGCGTGGACGGCAAGCCCGTCGAGCCCGGCAAGACGCTCAACTACAAGGGCATGATGTTCTCCGACGTGCCCAACATGGCGGCCACCTTCGGCTACACCAACGCCTCCTGGACGCTGAAGGCCGATCTCATCGGCGAATACGTCTGCCGCATCCTCAACCTGATGGATGCGAAGAAGCAGCAGATCGTCGTCGCGCACAACGACGATCCGGACATGCCGATCGAGAGTTTCGTGGATTTCTCCAGCGGCTATTTCCAGCGCGTGATCGACCAACTGCCGAAGCAGGGCGCGCGCAAGCCGTGGAAGCTCTACCAGAATTACGCGAAAGACCTGCTGTCGCTGCGCTACGGCAACGTCGAGGACGGCGTGCTGCGGTTTTCCAATCCGCCGGTGGCGAGTGCGGCAAGCAAGGAGATGGAGGCGGCGTGAGCGCTGCTTCCATCACGCATCCTCATCCTGAGGAGCCTGCGCAGCAGGCGTCTCGAAGGATGGCCGCATGAGCGGCGCCCACGTCTACATCCTCCAATGCGCTGACGGTTCTTACTATACGGGGATCACGCGGCGAGAACCCGATGAACGCGAGAGTGAACACAATCAAGGGCTGGACCCATCCGCGTGGACGTTTGCGCGGAGACCTGTTGCGCTCGTATGGAGCGAGTATTTAGAGCGAGCTGACGAGGCGGTCGCGACAGAACGGCGGAACAAGGGCAGGTCACGCGCGAAGAAGCAGGCGCTTGTCCGTCGGGATTATGATGCTTTGCCTTTGCTGGCTTCGAGAAGACGCAAGCCGGATTCTTAATCCGGCCATCCTTCGAGACGCGCCTTGCAGGCGCTCCTCAGGATGAGGATTCTCGATGAGGGAGGCGGCGCCCCCTACCCCATATTCTCCTTCACCGTCTCGATCAGCTGCTTCAGCGTGAACGGCTTCGGCATGAAGCCGAAGGCCTCGCCCTCCGGAAGGTTCTTCGAGAAGGCTTCTTCCGCGTAGCCTGAGACGAAGATCACCTTCGCCTTCACGCCGCGCTTGCGCAATTCGCCGAACATGGTCGGGCCGTCCATCTCGGGCATGACGACGTCGGAGACGATGAGATCGACCTTGCCGTCGTTCTCCTCCACCACCTGCAGCGCCTCGACGCCGCTCGCGGCCTCCAGCACCGTATAGCCGCGCGCCGACAGTGCGCGCGAGCCGAAGGCGCGCACGGCTTCCTCGTCCTCGACCAAGAGTATGACGCCCTGGCCGGTGAGATCGGCGACCGGCTTTGCGGCCTCGACCTTCGGCGCCAGTTCGGCGGCGTCGGGCATGTGGCGCGGCAGGAAGATGCGGAACGTCGTGCCCTTGCCCACGGTGGAATCGACGAAGACGAAGCCGCCCGTCTGCTTGACGATGCCGTAGACCATCGACAGGCCGAGGCCCGTGCCCTTGCCGACTTCCTTGGTGGTGAAGAAGGGCTCGAAGATCTTCTCCTTCAGCTCCGGCGGAATGCCGGTGCCGCTGTCGGCGACTTCGAGCAGCACATATTCGGCCGCCGCCAGCAGCGGCTCCTTGTAGGCGGCGCACTCGTTCGCGCTCACGTTGGCGGTGCGCAGCGTGATCTTGCCGCCCTCGGGCATGGCGTCGCGCGCGTTGACGACGAGATTGACCACGACCTGTTCGAGCTGGTTGAGGTCGGCCTTCACCAGCCACAGATCGCGCCCGTGCTTGAGTTCGAGCGCCACCTTCTCGCCGGCCAGGCGCCGCATCAGCATCTGCAGGTCGGAGAGCATGTCGTCGACCTGCAGCACCTGCGGTCGCAGCGTCTGGCGGCGCGAGAACGCGAGCAGCTGGCGCACGAGGCCCGCCGCGCGATTGGCGTTCTGCTTGATCTGCATGATGTCCGGGAAGGACGGATCGGTCGGCCGGTGGTTGGCCAGCAGCAGGTCGGAATAGCCGATGATCGCCGTCAGCACGTTGTTGAAATCGTGCGCCACGCCGCCGGCGAGCTGGCCGATCGCCTGCATCTTCTGCGATTGCGCGAAATTCTCCTGCAGCGTGCGCTGTTCGGTCGTGTCGAGCGCGGTCAGCATGACCCCGCCGGATTCGCCAGCGTCCTCGGCAGGCGCGAAGAAAAGCCGCGCCGCCGCGCCGCCTTCGGCGCCGATGTCGAGCGGCGCGGGATCGGCCTGGCCCGCGAGCGTCGCTTCGATTGCGTGGCGCACCGCCGCCGCATCGCGCTCCGGCAGGCCCGCGAAGATCGCGCCGCCGCCCTTCAGCACCGCCGGCAGCAGCTTGGCGAAAGCCGCATTCGAGCGTCTCACCTGGCCCTGCGCATCGAGCACTGCGATCGCGATCGGCGTCGAATTGAAGAAGCGGGCGAAACGCGCCTCCGCGACGCGCAGGTCCTCGACGGCGTCCTCGCCGGACTGGCGCGTCAGCACCAGCGTGCGCGACTGGCCGGGCTGGCCGTCGCTGGAAAAGGCGATGCGATGCACGAGCCGCACCGGCAGGCGCTGCCCGCCCCGGCGCTTGAAGTCGACGTCGATATGCTCGGTGCGCACCTCGCCCGGCCCGCCGGAGACGACTTCGAGCAAGGCGGCGCCGGAGCCGGCCACCAGTTGCGACAGTTTCATGCCGCCGGAGCCGACCTGCGCGAGATCGTAGTCCAGCCAGCCGGCCAGCGTGGCGTTCATGAAGGTGATGACGCCATTGGGATCGGAGGCGAAGAAGCCGGCCGGCGCGTGATCGAGGAAATCGATCACGTTCTGCAGCTCCTGGAAGACGTTCTCGTGCCGCTCGCGCTCGCGCGTGATGTCGGCGACCGACCAGAGCGTGGCGCGCTTGGCGCCGAGACGGTCGAGCGGGCGCACGCGGATGCGATACCAGCCGACACCGGACTGGCCGGCGAGCGGCGCGGCGAGCCGCACCTCCTCGACCGCGCTCCGGTTTTCGCGGGCGGCCTGGGCGAGCCGGTAGATCGATTCCGAAACCTCCGGCGCGCCGGAAAAAAGCCGTTCGATCGTGCGCAGATCCGCCAGCCCATGCGCCCCGGACTGCGCGAGATAGGCTTCATTGGCGTAGATGACGCGGGAATCCCCTTCGGTCACCAACAACCCGTCCGAGCCGGTGTCGGCGATCACCTTGGTGATGTCGTTCTTGACGGATTGGCCCGAAAACTGAAGAAACCCAACCGCGTAGGCGAAGAGCGCGAGCACCCCGACCATGGCGAGAACCGCCAGCAGGATCATGATCAGGCGGCTGGCGTGTTCGTGCGGCAGGAAGGAGAACGCGGCGGCGGCCCCCACCAGAGCCGCAGCCAAAAGCAGTACGAGGCCAGGGCTGCCCGTGCGTTCGCTGCGGTCGATTGCGGTGATCGGGGTCTCGCTCATGAACGACGGTCTTCTCTGGCGGCGCGCCCGTGAAATCCACGGCGACAGCCCGATTCGCAAGAGGATGGGACGGACCTGCGTTGCTGGCAATCGCCGGTCCGAAGCGGCGCCGCCACTTTACGCAGACGATCGTTAACCATGCATTAACCTTCTGGCCAGCGCACGGGTCGGCCATGTTATTCTGTGAAATGCGTCTTTCCCGGGCGCGCAAGAGTTCGAGTAAATCATGGGTTCCATGAGCACATTTCTGGCGGACAAGCCCTGGTGGGCCGGCTACCTGATAGCTGCGGTCCTGATCCTTCTGGGTCTGGCTCTGGTCACGGTCATCTACCGCGCCCTGCGCGGCAACCGCATTCGCGCGAGTTCCAACCGTGGCCGCCAGCAACGGCTGGGCGTCGTGGACACGCACGACATCGGCGGCGAACGCCAGTTGATCATCATCCGGCGCGACAATGTCGAACATCTCCTGATGATCGGCGGCCCCAACGATGTCGTGATCGAGCCGACCATCGTGCGCGGCGAAGCCCGGGCGATGCGCGACCGCGAGCCCGGCGCGCCCTCCTGGGC
>CAMFKC010000155.1 GCA_945956975.1 uncultured Methylocystaceae bacterium
ATCTTGGGCAGTCCCGGGCGTTTTCACAAAACCGTCGCCGCGCTGATAGCACGGCTGCCGCGCTGCACAAACCGTCCGGCGCTCAATTTCGCCCGGCTGGCCGGGCGGGCGGCGTCCGGTAGACCGCCATTCCCAGCAGGCCGACCGCCGCCGCGAACAGGATGTAGTAGACCGGCGCTGTCTTGTCGCCGGTCGCCTGCACGAGCCAGGTGTTGATGAAGGGCGCCAGCCCGCCGAACAGCATGACGGCGAAATTGTACATGAGGGACGCGCCCGTGGAGCGGACGCCCACCGGGAAAATCTCGGTCATGAAGGCAGGCATCGGCCCCGCGAGCGCGCCCAGCAGCAGACCCAGACCCTGCAAATGCCAGAGATGCGCGACCGTCGGCTCGGCCACGAGCCGCTTCAGCAACAGATAGTAGAGGACGCAATAGAGGATCAGCCCCGGCACGATCACGGCGCGCCGCCCGATCTTGTCGGACAGGAGGCCGAAGACCAGCACCAGCGCGGCATTGGCCAGGCTGACCAGCATCAGCCCCGCCTGGGCCGAAATCAGGGGCAATTTCAGTTCGGTGGACGCGAAAGCCGGCAGGAAGACCGCGCCCACATAATTGATCGCCGTCCCCGCCGCGATCAGGCAGAAGGCGGCCGCAAGTTCGCGCGGATGCTCGCTGAACAACTGGACGAGGGTTGTTTTCCGGACCGGCGCGGCGGATCTGGCGCGCTCGGCCAGATAGGTCTGGAATTCCGGGGATTCGTCTACCCGGCGGCGCAGGTAGTAGCCGATGGGCCCGATGAGGATGCCCAGGATGAACGGAACCCGCCAGCCCCAGCTTGCGAAGGCTTCGGCTGAGAGGTTGCTCGACAGGGCGACCGCCATAGCGGCGCCGAGCGCGAAAGCGAGCGACTGCGACACCATCTGGAAAGCGCCGTAGAAGCCGCGCCGGCCCGGCGGCGCGAATTCGATCAGCAACGCGCTCGCCGACCCGAACTCGCCGCCGGCCGAAAAGCCTTGAATGAGGCGCGCCAGCAGCAGCAGGAGCGGCGCGGCTATGCCGATGGCCGCGTAGGTCGGCAGGAAGCCGAGCAGCCCGGTGCCGATGGCCATCAGCGTGATCATGACGACGAGCGCCTGCTTGCGCCCGTGCTTGTCGGCGTAGAGCCCGAACACGAGGCCGCCCAGCGGCCGCGCGGCGAAGGCGATGCCGAACGTGGCGAATGTCAGCAACAACGACGAGGTGGGATCGCTGGCGGGAAAGAACAATTTGCCGATGACGCCGGCAAACAGGCCGAAGACCGTGAAATCGAACCATTCGAGCGCATTGCCGATGGTCGAGGAGACGACGACGCGCCGGCGCATTTCGGCGTCTGAACTCTTCTGCATCCGCCCCGACCCTGCTGTTGGCTCTTGGAACGGATCGATCTTCGGACTGTGCTCCTGCCTTGGCAAGGCGGCTCAGTCCTCGATACCGCCGGTCCGCGCCGCCAGCGTAGCTGCGTCCATGTTTTCGCCGGTCGACATGGCGCAGATGCGCGAGAGCTGCGTGAAGGTGAAACCGGTCTCCGCCCGCCAGCCTGCAAACGCCGCCTGGGCGTTGCGCAGGTCTTTTCGGGTGGCGCCCTGCTCCGTCATCTCGACGCCCGCCTCGCGCAGGGCGGCGATGACGTCGCGCGACAGGATGAAGGCGTCCCATCCCACAAAGCGCAGGAAGTACTGGCCGGTCATGCCGCCGAGCCGCGAGCCGCGCTTGGCCAGGACATCGATCAATCCGGCTTGATCATCCCGCGGCCAGTCCGCCAGCATATTGCCGAAACTCTTCTGCGCCTTGGCGACATCCAAAACGAAAGCCGCGTTCGCGCGCACCGATCTGATCTTCTGCGGATTGCGCACGATCCGCGAGTCCCGCGCCAGGCCTTCCCAATACTCGTCGGGCTGGAACAGCAGCGCGTTGGGCGAGAAGCCCATGAACGCCTCTTCGAAGCCCTCCCATTTCTGGTCGATCACGCGCCACACGAAGCCCGCGCAGAACACGCGCCGCGCCATTTCCGCGAGAATGCGATCGTCGCCGACTTTCGACAGCGCCGCGTTGCGCCGGGCCTCTGGAATGAGCGCGGCCAGAGCCTTTGCGCCGCCCTTGCGCTTCTCCGCGCGCATGCGGATATGCTTGAACGCCATGACCATGCGAAAAGGCCTCGTTGCCGGAGACGGAAAGCTAGCATGATGCCGGATCAAGCGGCGAACCCCGCAATCACCGGCGCGCCGCGCCTGCTGCTGCGACTGGAAGGTTTTGTCGCTCTGGCTGGCGCGCTGCTCGCTTTCGTGCAGGTCGAGGGCCCGGAAATTCTGGGCGCGCCATGGTGGGTTCTCGCGGCGCTGTTTTTCGCGCCGGACCTGTCGATGCTGGCCTACCTCGGCGGCCCGCGCGCGGGAGCTCTCGTCTACAACGCGGCGCATACCTACGTCGCGCCGTTCCTTCTGGGCAGTGTCGGCTTTTACGCGCTGGGCGGCGCGGGCTTCGCGCTCGCCCTGCTCTGGATCGCCCACATCGGCTTCGACCGCGCGCTCGGCTATGGGCTGAAATACGGATCGGGCTTTTCGGACACGCATCTCGGACGGATCGGAAAACCCCGCTAACACCGATCACGCGATCGCGATCTCGATGAGGCTCGGCCCATCGCGCCGCGTCGCTTCCGCGATCGCCGCAGCAATCGCTTCGGGATCGTCCGCCCGCACAGACGGCACGCCCATGCTCTTCGCCAGCGCCTGGAAATCGACGCGCGGCTCGATCACGTCCATGCCGACATATTTGCCGGCGAGCGCGTTCTTGGCGCCGAGACCCTTTGCGACATTCATCAGCACGTTGTAGCGGGCGTTGTTGAAGACAAAGAAGATGACGCGCGATTTGTAGTGCGCCGCAGACCACAAGGCCTGCGGCGAATACATCGCCCCGCCGTCGCCGCAGAAGCAGGCGACCCAGCCGTCGTGCGCAAGCCCGATGCCCGCCGCCGCAGGCATGGCGCAGCCGAGCACGCCGCCGCGCGAGAAGAAATAGAGGCCGGGCTCGGTCTTCATGATGGATTGGACGAGGCCGAAGGTGGCGGCGGAATCGTTGGCGATCAGCGCGCCCTCCGGCAACGCGTCGAGCACGCTGAGCACGGCGAGATCCGGCGAGATCGGCCGCGCCGCGCTTTCAGCCAGAATGGCCGCGCGCGCGACGCGTTCGCCCGCGGCCTTTCGCGCGCCGAGCGCTTTCACGCGTTCCGCCGCGCCCGTTTGATCGACCAGATCGCGCAACTCCGAGGCCACCTGCTCCAGCGTCGCGCCGACATTGCCGGTCACCGCATAATCCGCCGGAAACTCCCGCCCGATCGCCTCGGGCGAGACGGCGACATGGAAGAACTTGGCAGCCTCCGGAATCGGCCGCTCCTCGCGATAGGGATAGGCGACGAAGGCGCGCCCGCCGATCATCAGCACGGCCTCGACGTCCGCGAGTTTCTCGCGGATGGCCGCGAAATCCGGCTTCAGCATCCCGCCCCAGCAGGGATCGTGCGAGGGAAAGGCGGCGCGCGAGGTGAGCTGCGCGCCATAGACAACATAGCCGCCGGCATGCGCGAGCGCGACGGCGCCGTCCGAAGCGTCGGCCGGCACGTCGTCGCCGATCAGAACGGCCACGCGCGCGGGATCACACGCCGCGAGCAATTCCGCGAGATCGCCCGCGCCCGGGCTCGGCGCGCGCGCCGCCAGCCGCGACTTCGCGGGGATGCGCGCCTCCACTTCCTGCTCGAGAATGTCCATCGGCAGCGACAGGAACACCGGGCCCTGCGGCGGCGTGGCGGCGATGGCGAAGGCGCGCCGCAGCGCCATGCCGACATCGGCCCCGCGCCGCACTTCGGTGGCCCATTTCGTCACGGGCTTTGCGAGCGACACGAGATCGCCGGCGAGCCAGGGATCGCTGAACAGGTGCCGCGTGTCCTGCTGCCCCGCCGTCACGACCAGCGGCGTCTCGCTCGCCTTGGACGCCACCAGCACGCCCATGGCGTTGCCGAGCCCGCCCGCCGCATGGAGATTGACGAAGGCGGGCCGCCCGGTCTTCAGCGCGTAGCCGTCGGCCATGGCGACCGCCGTGGCCTCCTGCAGTCCCAGCACGTAGCGAAAGTCCGGCGCGTCGACCAGCGCGTCCATCAGCGGCATTTCCGTCGAGCCGGGATTGCCGAAGATAGTGGTCGCGCCCTCGTCACGGAGAATGTCGAGCAGCACGTCGACGGCGCGAACTTTTTTGGGCGTCTTGCGGGGCATGGCGGCCTCTCCTGTCCTGATCGGGCAAGCATGGGTCGCCGCGCGCGCAATTTCAGACTAATCTACGCGTCTAGACGTTATCTTGCGCAATCCAGTTCCGCGACACAGGCTACTCATGGAATCAGATTCCACACAGATCGACCCCATCGACCGGCGCATTCTGGCGCGCCTGCAGCGCGACGCCTCGATCCAGAACCAGCAACTGGCGAGCGAGGTCGGCCTTTCGCCCTCCCCTTGCCATCGCCGCGTGCGCGCGCTGGAAGATGCGGGCGTGATCCGCGGCTATGTCGCGCTGCTCGACGGCCCTGCCATTGGCGCGGGCTTCCTCGCCTATGTCGAGGTGCGGCTCGAACGTCAGGCCGTGGAATTCTCCGAACGCTTCGAGAAGGCCGTGCTCGCCCGCGCGGAAATCCTGGAATGCGTGCGCGTGACCGGCGATTACGATTACCTGCTGAAAGTCGCGACGCGCGACATCGAGGCGTTCCACCGCTTCCTCATCGACGTGCTGACGCGCATCAAGGGCATCGCCAATACCCGCACCTCGATCGCCCTCAACCGCGTGAAGGAAACGACGGCGCTGCCGATCGGGTAGTCGTCATTGCGAGGATCTGTCGCGAAGTCGGATGTATCCGACTTTGAAATAATGCGACGAAGCAATCCAGAGGCGCGTTGTCGCTCTCGCAATGACGGACGGGGCGCCAGCGCTCCTAGCCGGCGAGCGCCTTCCACAGATCATACGCAGCCTTCATGTCAACATACCGCTGCGCGCGCTTGGCGAGCGCCTCCTCGTCGGCGCCCCACAGCTTCATCTGCCAGTCTTCATCCACATGCGCGGCTTCCCATGCGCGCCCGCAATCGAGCCCTCCATGCGCGATCATCATGGCGATCAATGCCGAACCGGTCAGCGTCGTCAGCGAATGCAGCGCGGCGATCTTCAGCGCCGCGCCGCGACCCTGCGCAACAGCCTCGACCGCCCTGGTAAAGGCCAGGATCGCATGATCGGGCTGCGCGGCGAACATCACGCCCTCTGCGAGAATGAAGCGCGCGCCGAAAGTTTCGCGTGCGAAAGCGAGCACCGGGTCCCACATTTGCGCCTGCGCGGCGACCAGGCCTTGCGGTTCGCCGGCGCGGTAGCAGACGAGATCGGACCCTGCATATTTCACGATGTCGGCGGCGACGCCGGCAAGATCGCGCGCGACGCCGTCGAGCGCGGAATTGACGAGGCGCGTAACCGGCATGATGGACGGATCGATCTCCTCCCCCTGCGCCTGCCATTCGTCCGCAACGAGTTGCGCAGCCGCCTGCGTCGGCAACGCCAGCGCGCCGCCAGCGGGCGTTCGCACCGGACGCCCGTCGAGCAGGACTGCGTAGTCTTCATCGCGTGGCGCGACGCTGACGTCCTTGTAAAAGCGCTTGGGCAGCGCGCGCTTCATATCCTTCTGCACGGAACGCAAGGGATCGCGCTCCGCGTTGGAGACGAAGAACTGAGAGGAGAGATCGTCGCGCATCGTCATTCTTGTCACGCAGGCAGGCTTTGGCCGAGAAGGGCGTCCAACTCCGCGAAGTCCGAGATGATCGTGCCGGCGCCGGCGGCCGCAAGTGCGGCAGTTTCGTGGTAGCCCCATGACACGCCGATCGCGCGCACGCCGGCCGCTCTCGCCATCGCCATGTCGAAGGTCGTGTCGCCGATCATGAAGGCGTCTTCGGCTGGCGCGCCGGTCTCGGCCAGCGCGGCGAGGATCATGTCGGGCGCGGGCTTGGAGGGATGGTCGTCCGCCGTCTGCACGGTGGCGAACAGCGGCGCCCAGTTCATGCGCTCGAAGAGGTGATGCACGCCGCGCCGCGACTTGCCGGTGGCGACGCCCAGCATGAAGCCGGGATCGGCGCCATAGCGCGCCACCGCCTCTGCAG
>CAMFKC010000156.1 GCA_945956975.1 uncultured Methylocystaceae bacterium
GCCCGTTGAGCCTTTGCGCGAAAGATCTTCCCGTCATCGCGAGCAGGAGGGCGACGTAGCGATTCATCTACGAGCGGCGCCCGCTGGATGGATTGCTTCGTCTCGTCGCGCCTCGCAATGACGGCTGCCGGCGCGGGAGGCGCCGCCTGCGTCTGCGCCTTGACGCGCACGCGGCGCTTTTCTTCCCGCGGTTCCGGCGCGGCGGGCGCGGGGGCCTTCGGGACTTCGCGCAGGCGCGCGACGCGCGAGTCTTCCGCGTCATCGCCGTCGATATCGTTCGATGCGCCAAAGACCAGCAGGGCGGCGAGCCGCTGCAATTCGTTGCGCGGCTCTGGCGTCTCGCGCGGGTGGATGCGCGGCATGGGCGGCGCACGGCGCAGGTCGGGAGAATCGAATTCCTCGATCACCACGCGCTGTGCAGCGTCGCCCAGGAAGAATTCCGTGCGCGCCATTTCCGGCGAGCGGGGGATGAGGATCTCCACCAGCGGTCGCGGGCTTTCAGCGCGCAATTCCGCCGGCGGCGCGACGGCGGTCTCGATCGCGGGCGCGGTCGCCAGAGCGCCGGCATCCGGCGCCTGCGCGGTGGGTTGCAGCGATGCCTCGGCCGGCAGGATGGCGACGATTTCCGTCGGCGCCTCGGCGGCTGGCTGGACCGGCGCCTGCGGCCTGCGGTCGGGCGTGCGGGTGAAGCGCACCCAGCCCGGCTGGCGGGTCTGGCGCTCGACGCGGGCGGCGGCCGCGACTTCCTCCTGCGCGCGGCGCGCGGCCTCGAGCTGGCGCAGCTCTTCCTTGCGGCGGGCCAGTTCGGCGTCCGAGGACCGGGAGAAGCGCACGTCGCCGGTCGCCGTGCGGGACGAGAGCCCCGGGCGCGGCGGGATGCGGCCCGTCTTCTCCATCGACCGGGCGGCCTTGGCGGACGCCTTCTCGGCCTGCGCCATCGCCGTCAGCAGCGCCATATCCGTCGCTGCCATGGGCTTTGGAACGTAGGTCTGCGGCGCAACCGGCGCGGCCTGCACGGGCGGCGGCGCGATTCGGGGCGGCTGGGGGATCTGCGTATAGGACGGCTGCGGACGGCCGCTGGCGTCTGTTTCGCGGATCATGACCGGATTGGTGTTGGGCCGGGATTTCGGCCTGCGGGCCGGCTTGCCGCCGCTCTCGTCCTTGAGGGCGTCGAGCATCTTGGCGATCCAGGCGTCGAAGGTCATGTGCGGGTTCCGGCGGGTACGCAATACTCCCGTTAGGGTTAACCCGGCGCGGTTAAGGCGTGGTTATCCGGCGGACTTTTCCGCTCGAAGAATCGTCCACAGGCGCCTTTGACCCGGCGGCCCCCGGCGCCTACGACTTTGCGCCCAGAGGTCTCTTGAGTCGGGTTGTCATGAAATCGATCAGCCAGCGCATCGCCGAGGAATTGAACGTCGCCACCGGGCAGGTGACCGCCGCGGTCGAGCTTCTGGACGGCGGCGCGACGGTTCCCTTCATCGCCCGCTACCGCAAGGAGGCTACGGGCGCGCTGGACGACACGCAGCTGCGCAACCTGGAAGAGCGCTTGCGCTACCTTCGCGAACTGGAGGACCGCCGCGCCGCCATTCTCGAAAGCGTGAAATCGCAGGGCAAGCTGGACGCGGCGCTGGAGGCCCAGATCAACGCCGCCGATTCCAAAGCGCGGCTGGAAGACATCTATCTTCCTTACAAACCCAAGCGCCGCACCAAGGCTCAGATCGCGCGCGAGAACGGGCTGGAGCCGCTGGCCGACGCGCTGCTCGCCCATCCCGAACGCGATCCGAAGGAGCAGGCTTCCGCCTTCGTGAAGCCCGAGGCCGTGGACACGCCGGACGCGGCGCTGGAAGGCGCGCGCGCCATCCTTGTCGAGCGCTTCGCCGAAGACGCCGAACTGATCGGGCGCCTGCGCGAGGATTTCTGGAAGCGCGGCGTGCTGACGACCAAAGTGCGCGACGGCAAGGCCGATGCCGGCGCGAAATTCGCCGACTACTTCGATTTCTCGGAGCCGCTGACCAAGCTGCCATCGCACCGCATTCTCGCGGTCATGCGCGGCGAGCGCGAGGAAGTGCTGGACCTGCGCATGGTGGCCGATCCTGCCGCCGATCCGGTCTCGCGCGTGCCGGGCCCCTATGAACTCGCCATTGCCGCGCGCGTCGGCGTATCGGATCGCGGGCGGCCGGGCGACAAGTGGCTTACCGACTGCGTGCGCTGGGCGTGGCGCACCAAGATCGAGATGCAGCTGGCCGTCGACCTTCGCCTGCGTCTGTGGACGCATGCGGAAGACGAGGCTGTGCGCGTGTTCGGCGCCAATCTGCGTGACCTGTTGCTGGCGGCGCCCGCCGGCGCGCGCGCGACGATGGGGCTCGATCCCGGCTTCCGCACCGGCGTGAAGGTCGCCGTGGTGGACGCGACGGGGAAGGTGGTGGCGGCGACCGCGATCTTTCCGCACGAGCCGCAGCGGCGGTGGGACGAGAGCCTCGCGGCGCTGGCGGCGCTCTGCGCGCGCCACAATGTCGAGCTGATCGCCATCGGCAATGGCACGGCTTCGCGCGAGACGGACCGGCTCGCCGCGGATCTCCTGAAGAAGCATCCGCAGATCAAGGCGACGAAGGTCATGGTGTCGGAGGCCGGCGCCTCCGTCTATTCGGCCTCAGCCTATGCGGCGGCCGAACTGCCCGAACTGGACGTGACCCTGCGCGGCGCGGTGTCGATCGCGCGACGCCTGCAGGACCCGCTTGCCGAACTCGTGAAGGTGGAGCCCAAGGCGATCGGCGTCGGCCAGTACCAGCACGACGTCGCCGAGCACAAGCTCAATCGCTCGCTCGACGCGGTCGTGGAAGATTGCGTGAACGCGGTCGGCGTGGACGTCAACACAGCCTCGGCCAAGCTGCTCGCGCGCGTGTCGGGCGTCGGCGAGAGCCTGGCGGAATCCATCGTCAGCTATCGCAACGAGGCCGGCTCGTTCCGCAATCGCGCGGCTCTCAAGAAAGTGCCGCGCCTCGGCGCGCGCGCCTTCGAGCTCTCCGCGGGCTTCCTTCGCGTCAACGGCGGCGAGGACCCGCTGGATCGATCCGGCGTGCATCCGGAAGCCTATCCGGTCGTGCGCCGCATCGCGGAGAAAGCAGGCGCGGATGTTTCGACGCTGATCGGCAACGGCAAGATCCTGTCGTCGCTCAAGCCGGCCGATTTCACCGACGCGCAGTTCGGCCTGCCGACGGTGGTCGACATATTCAAGGAGCTTGAAAAGCCTGGTCGCGATCCGCGTCCGGCATTCAAGACCGCCGGTTTCATGGAAGGCGTGGAGACGATCTCCGATCTCAGGCCTGGTATGATTCTGGAAGGCGTGGTGACGAATGTCGCGGCCTTCGGCGCCTTCGTCGACATTGGCGTACATCAGGACGGGCTCGTCCATGTCTCCGCGATGAGCCGCAATTTCATCAAGGACCCGCGCGAGGTCGCCAAGCCCGGCGACATCGTGAAGGTGAAGGTTCTCGACGTCGATGTTCCGCGCAAGCGCATCGGCCTGACGATGCGGCTCGACGATGCGGCCGAACCGCGCAAGCCCGGACAGGCGCGCGGCGACCAGATGACGCGCGGGCAGGAGCGGTTCGCGCGGCAGCCTGAGCGCAAGCCGGAAGCGGGCGGCGCCTTCGCCGCGGCGCTGGCGAAGGCGCAGTCGCGGCGGGGGTAGAAGCCCGGACCGCGAGCCTGCAGCTCGCAACTGACCCTGCGGCCAATGCCGGCGGTCCCGGCTGCCTCGCGCCGACGCATCGGTGCTATCCTGCGCCGCAGGAGGACCGCCGATGACATCAGTCGAAAAGAAACGCGCCGCCTTTCGCGCGCTGCACGAGGAAGGTTGCTTCGTGCTGCCGAACCCTTGGGACGCCGGCAGCGCGCGCATGCTGCAGCATCTGGGCTTCAAGGCGCTGGCGTCCACCAGCGCGGGCTTTGCCTGGACGACCGGCCAGCCCGACTATCGCGTCAGCCGCGCAGCGGTCGTGGGCCATCTCGCGCTCGTGTGCGGCGCGGTCGATCTGCCGGTCAACGCCGATTTCGAATCCGGTTTCGCCGCTACGCCCGACGGCGTGGCTGAAAGCGTGAAGATGGCGGTCGAGGCGGGCGTGGCGGGCCTGTCGATCGAGGACCGCGATCTGGAGCGTGGCGGGCTCTACGAGACGGGCGCCGCCATAGAGCGCCTGCAGGCGGCGCAGGGCGCGATTGGCGCGAGTGGCGCTCTGCTGGTGGCGCGCACGGAAATCTTGCTGATCGAGCCGGACCAGATCACGCGCGCCATCGACAGTCTCGTGGCCTTCGCCGACGCCGGCGCCGATTGCCTCTACGCGCCGGGCGTGCGCAAGCGCGACGATATTGCCGCCATGGCGCGCGCTGTCGCGCCGAAGCCGCTCAATGTGCTGGCGATCGATCCCACGATGACTCTCGCCGAACTGCGCGACCTCGGCGTGCGGCGGATCAGCGTCGGCGGGTCGCTGGCGCGCGTCGGCTGGGCGGCGACGGTTGCAGCGGCAAGGGAGCTGGCTGGCGGCTCATTCTCCGTTCTGGCGAACGGCATGCCGGCAAAGGAGATCAACGGCATGTTTGCGGGCTTTCCGGAGTAGGGAGAGCCTGGCAAACAACCCTCCTCATGCTGAGGAGGCGGCAAAGCCGCCGTCTCGAAGCATGGCCAGCCCGCGGGTGGCGGCCACCCTTCGAGACGCCCTGCTTCGCAGCGCTCCTCAGGGTGAGGTCGCGTGTATTGGCTCCGGTCTCCGGCCCCCCTACACTCGCGCCAACGAACAGGGAGGACGCGCCGTGAACGAACACGCCGCCATCACGTCGAAATACGAATTTGCGCCGGTGCGCGCGGCGATGCAGCGCTATGTCGATGGCGAGATTCTCAGCGGCGTCTCGTGGGCGATGCTGGAGGGCCGCGACATCGTCGACATGCAGGCGGTGGGCTTCGCCGACCGCGAAGCGCAGGAGCCGCTGCGCTCTGATCACATTTTTCGGGCCTTTTCCAACACCAAGCTCGTGACGTCCTGCGCGGTCTTGCTGCTGAAGGAGGACGGCAGGCTTGGGCTGGACGATCCGATCGAGAAATACATTCCGCAGCTCGGCAATCGACGCGTGCTGAAGGCCGGCGCCACCGACCTCGGCGACACGGAGCCGGCGCGCCGCTCCATCACCGTGCGCGACCTGCTTTCTCACCAGGCGGGCCTGAGCTACGGAATCTTCGATCCCGGCACGCCTATCTTCAAGGCCTACAACGAGCGCAAGGTGCTGAACGCAGGCACGCCGCTCACCGACATGATCGACCAGCTCGCGCCTCTGCCGCTGATTTTCCATCCCGGCGAAGGCTGGGAATATTCGGTCGCCACGGACGTGCTCGGGCGCCTTGTGGAAGTCGCTTCCGGCCAGACGTTTGAAGATTTTCTCGCGGCGCGCATCTTCGGGCCGCTCGGCATGGCCGATACCGGCTTCTTTGTTCCGCCGGAAAAGCAGGACAGGCTGGTCGCCTATTACAAGGGCGCGGACCTGCTTGATCCCATGAAGCCTGGACTCAGGCGGCTGGAGGATGCGCCCTATCCCGGCGCCTATCTCTCCCCGGCGCCGCGCCAGTCCGGTGGTGGCGGACTGGTGACGACGATGGCCGACGTGATCGCGCTAGTGCGCGCGCTACTGCCCGGCGGGCCGCGCCTGCTGAAGGACGAGACGATCGACGAGATGATGCGCAGCCAGTTGCGTGACGGCCAGTGGATCCGCTTCGCCATGCTGGGCCCGATGCCGGGCAAGGCCTACGGGCTCGGCGGCGCGGTGACGCTTGCCCCGGGGCCGCTGGATCCGCCGGCGTCGGCCGGCGAGTTCCAGTGGGGCGGCGTCGCGGGCACGCATTGGTTCATCAACCCCAGGGAGAACATCGCGGGCGTGGTGATGGCGCAGCGCTACATGTCTTTCTGGAACCCGTTCTTCTTCGACTTCAAGCGGCAGGCCTATGCGGCCATGGGACGGTGACCGGCGGCGTTAACGGGCGTTAGCGTCCGTAACCTTCCATTCGCCCTGCGACGCTGCACCGCTTGCGTCGGCGCCGCGAATGGAGTCCCCTCACCCAGCCGGGACCGCCGGCCTCCGGCCGGCTCCCGCGGGAATGCCGGCCGGAGGCCGGCAGTCCCGGCGCGACTTTCATTTGAGGATTACAATGGCCGCCA
>CAMFKC010000157.1 GCA_945956975.1 uncultured Methylocystaceae bacterium
CATGGTCCACCGCGCCATAGGCCGGGAAACGGAATTCGAGCTGCGCCTTGTACCAGGTGGGATCGTAGTCGTAGCCGGCGTTGCGCAGGTCGGCCAGCACCGAGAGGAAATCCTCCCAGACGAAATGCGGCAGCATGAAGCGGTCGTGCAGCGCGGTTCCCCAACGCACGAGATCACCCTGCTGCGGCTCCTTCCAGAACATCGAGATGAGCGCGCGGATGAGAAGCTGCTGAGCGAGCGCCATGCGCGCGTCCGGCGGCATTTCGAAGGCGCGGAACTCGATGAGGCCGAGGCGGCCGGTCGTCGAATCCGGCGAATAGAGCTTGTCGATGCAGATTTCCGCGCGATGCGTGTTGCCCGTGACGTCGGTCAGCAGGTTGCGATAGAGGCGGTCGACCACCCAGGGGAAAGGCGTGGGCCCCTGCCCCGGCGCCGGCGTCTGGCCGAGCGCGATCTCCAGTTCGTAGAGCGTGTCGTGGCGCGCCTCGTCGACGCGCGGCGCCTGGCTCGTCGGCCCGATGAAGAGGCCAGAGAAGAGATAGGACAGCGAGGGGTGGCGCTGCCAGTAGAGGATGATGCTCTTGAGCAGATCGGGCCGGCGCAGGAAGGGCGAGTCGGCGGGCGAGGAGCCGCCGATGACGACATGCGCGCCGCCGCCGGTGCCGGTGTGGCGGCCGTCGATCATGAACTTGTCCGCGCCGAGGCGGCACTCGCGCGCTTCGTTGTAGAGCGTGACGGTCGTGTCCACCGCTTCACGCCAGTTGCGCGCAGGTTGGATGTTGACCTCGATGACGCCGGGATCGGGCGTCGCCTTGATGACGTCGATGCGCGGATCGAAAGGCGGCGGATAGCCTTCGATATGCACCTTGGCGCCGAGCGCGCGCGCACAGTTCTCCACTGTCTCGACGAGTTCGAGATAATCCTCGATCTGCTCGACCGGCGGCATGAACACGCAGAGCGCGCCGTCGCGGGGCTCGATCGTGAGCGCGGTGCGCACCGCGCCTTCCACCGCGACCTGCTCGATCTGGTCCTGCTGGCCGGCGCCTGCGGCCTGCGTGGCTTCCGTCTGCACGGCCTGGAAGCTGGCGGGCAATTCGCCGCGCGGCTCCAGCGGGTCCTGCGCATGGATGTAAGGGTATGCCGACGGCGGCACCCACGGCAGCGACGACAGCGGGAGGCGGAAGCCGACCGGCGAGTCGCCCGGCGCGAGATAGAACTTGTCCTTGCGCAGCTTCCACTTTTCCGAGCGCCAGCGTCGGCCCTTGGCCTGCGCGTTCCAGCGCTGGATCGGAAGCACGAAGCCCGAGGGCGCTTCAAGCCCGCGATTGAAGGTGCGCTTCATTCGCTCGCGCGATTCGATGTCCTCGAGCTTGGAATCGTCGGTCGTGACGTTGGCGGGAAGCTCGGCAAGTTTCTTCGTCCAGTATTCCTCGTCCTCGTAGGCGGGCACGACATAATCGGCGCCGACGCCCAGTTCATCGGCCACCTTGCAGGCGACGACGCCCGCCATTTCGACGGTCGCCTCCGGCGGATTGTCGACGGGCGCGATGAGGTCGGCGTCGCGCCAGATCGGCTGGCCGTCCTTGCGCCAGTAAAGCGCGAGCGCCCAGCGCGGCAGGCTCTCGCCGGGATACCATTTGCCCTGCCCGTAATGCAGTAGGCCGCCCGGCGCGAATTTGTCGCGCAGGCGGCGGATGAGCTTGTCGGCGAGGCCCTTCTTGGTCGGGCCGACGGCGCCCGTGTTCCATTCGTCCGACTGGAAATCGTCAATCGAGACGAAGGTCGGCTCGCCGCCCATGGTGAGGCGCACGTCGTTGGCGACGAGATCGCGATCGACCGCCTCGCCCAGAGCATCGAGCCGCGCCCAGTCCGCGTCGTCGAACGGCCGCGTGATGCGCGGCGCCTCGTCGATGCGGTCGACGTGCATTTCGAAATGGAAGGTCGTCTGCGCGAAATCGACCATGCCTTCGATCGGCGCCGCCGAGCGGTAATGCGGCGTGGCGGCGAGCGGCAGATGCCCCTCTGCGCACAGCAGTCCCGAGGTGGCGTCGAGGCCGATCCAGCCGGCGCCGGGCACGTAGACTTCGGCCCAGGCGTGCAGGTCGGTGAAATCGTGATCGGCGCCCTGCGGCCCTTCGATGGTCGTGAGGTCCGGCTTCAACTGGATGAGGTAGCCGGAGACGAAGCGCGCTGCGAGGCCGAGGCGGCGGAAGATCTGCACCAGCGTCCAGGCACTGTCGCGGCAGGAGCCCGAACGCAGCGTCAGCGTCTCGTCGGGCGTCTGCACGCCCGGCTCCATGCGGATGACGTAGCGGATGTCCTTATGCAACTGGAGGTTTAGGTCGACCAGAAAATTCGTGAGCTGCTTTTGCTCGCGCGGAATGCCGGCGACATAGGCGTCGAGCGCGGCCCCGCAGGGCTCGAGTTCGAGATAGGGCGCGAGCTCGGCAGCGAGATTGGGCTCGTAGACGAAGGGGAACGTCTCGGCGTAGGGCTCGATGAAGAAATCGAAGGGATTCCACGTCGCCATTTCCGCGACGAGATCAACCTCGATCGACAGATGATCCGAAGTCTCCGGAAAAACGCAGCGGGCCTGCCAATTGCCGTGCGGATCCTGCTGCCAGTTCTCGAAATGGTTGTCCGGCAGGACCTTGAGCGAATAGCTCAGCACCTTGGTCCGGCAGTGCGGCGCAGGCCGCAACCGGATGACCTGCGGCCCGATCGCGACCCGCCGGTCGTAGGCGTAGGAGGTGAAGTGGCGCAGCGCGACCTTGATAGCCAATGACATTCCCCGGCGTGGACTTGCCCGCAAAATGCAGCAAAGCGGTCAGCGACGCCATGACTTTGGCGCCTGCTTTTTGGGCGGGGACAGCGAAAGCGGCCCGCGCGGACGGCGCCCGTCCCAAAAATGCGCCAGGCCAAACTTTTTGCCCGGCGGCGCGTTCAAACCGCGCATTCCTTCCGTTCTCCGATACAATCGAGCCATGCGACACCTTTCCTGCCCTGCCTGCGGAAACCGCGTTTTCTTCGAGAACTACGCTTGCCTCTCCTGCGGGACGCAATTTTCGTTCTCCGCCGACCTAGGACAGATGGCGCCGCTGTTCGGCGACGGGGCCATCGCGGCCTGCGGCAATCGAAGCCAATTCGTTTGCAACTGGGCGACGGAGGATGGACAGGCGCTCTGCAAGTCCTGCCGGCTCGACAGCGTGATCCCGAACCTGTCGTTTCAGGGCAATCCCGAACGGTGGCGGAAGATCGAACAGGCCAAGCGGCGCGTGATCTACGATCTGATCCGCCTCGGCCTTCCCGTCGAACCGCGCGGCGCGAGCGACGGGCTCGGCCTGACCTTCCATTTCCTGTCAGCCGATCTGACTGCTGCGCCGGTGATGACGGGCCACGATTCCGGCCTCGTCACGCTCGACATAGCCGAGGCTGACGACGATGTGCGCGAGCAGCGCCGCACGCTGATGCACGAGCCCTATCGCACGCTCGTCGGGCATTTTCGGCACGAGCTGGCGCATTACTATTTCGAGCGCCTGGTGCTGCATTCCAGCGACATACAGGCGTGCCGCTTCATTTTCGGCGACGAGCGCGCCGATTATCAGGAGGCGCTGCAACGTCACTACCAGAACGGCGCGCCGCCGGACTGGCAGCAGCATTTCATCAGCGCCTATGCCTCGTCGCATCCCTACGAGGATTGGGCCGAGACCTTCGCGCATTTCGTGCATATCGTCGCGACCATGGACACCGCGCTCGATCTCGGCTTCGGCGGCAAGATATCGGAGCAGGTCGCCGATCCATACGACACTGAGGACTTCGACGCGCTGATAAAGGCTTTCGTGCCGATTTCCGAGAAGGTGAACGAGATCAATCGCTCAATGGGCCAGCCCGATATGTATCCTTTCGTTCTGAGCGACGAGGTGAAGGGCAAGCTTCACTTCATCCACATGATCGTCGCGAAGAATGCGCGCGCGATCACGCAGCAGGATCACAACGCGGCTGCCTGAACCTGCGCGGCGACCGGCGGACTAGCGCGGCCAGCACCGTGCATGTTTCGACGTCGTACCGAACGCGACGTCATGCATGATGCGCCCGGGCAGGAGCGTGAAGGCGCCGGCGATGATCAGGGCCGATACGTAGAGGCTCGTCATGATCCGCGCGTGGCGCGGGATATTGTGAGTGCGCGCGGCGACGAGCCCGACGGGCAGCAGCATGAGGGTCAGCGCCGTCACAAGATGAATGGCGCTGAACGGGCCGAAACTGCAAGTCGTGTTGATGACCAGCGAGCTGAGGGAGACGCCCGCCATCAACGCGGCCCAGACCCAGCCGCGCAGGCGATGGCCGCGCGTTCCCTTCGCGCGCAGCAATTGCCACAGACCCAGAACGAGCGCCGCGACCGCGGCAAACGTGTGTATCCGGATTTCGAGGGCGGCTTGCAGGAGCGGTTGCAGCGACATCGGCCGAGCCTAGCGCTTATGCGGCCCTCGTCCACAATCTTCGTTCGCGCGCTTGCCCGTCACGCTCCGAGTTTCTGGATCTTGTGCGCGCCGGTCGCCAGCGAGACCATCTTGGTCTCCATGTAGAAATCGAACGAATAATCGCCGCCGTCGCGGCCAATGCCAGAGGCTTTCATGCCGCCGAACGGCGTCGGCAGGTGGCGGACGTTCTCGGAATTGACCCAGACCATGCCGGCTTCGAGTGCGTCCGCCACGCGCAGGGCGCGGCCAATCTCGCCCGACCAGACGTAGCCGGCGAGGCCATACTGCACGTTGTTGGCGAGTTCGATCGCTTCCTTCTCCGTCTCGAAGGTCAGCGCCGTCAGGAAGGGTCCGAAGATTTCTTCCTGCGCCAGCCGTGAGTCGGGCTTCGCGCGCACCAGCGTCGGCTGCACGAAATGGCCCGCGCCTTCCGCGCGCGCGCCGCCGGCGAGAATCTCGCCGCCGCCCTGCCGGGCGACATCGAAATAGGAGCAGACTTTCGCGAGATGCCGCTCGTGGATCAGCGGGCCGACCTCGGTCGCGGGATCGAGCGGATGGCCGACCTTCAGCTTCTTCACGCGCGCGGCGAGCTTTTCCATGAACCGATCGGCGATCGAGGCCTGCACCAGCAGGCGGCTCGATGATGTGCAGCGCTCACCGTTGAGCGAATAGATCATGAAGACGACGGCATCGAGCGCACGGTCGAGGTCGGCGTCGTCGAAGACGATGACCGGGTTCTTGCCGCCCAGTTCGAAATGCACGCGCTTCAGCGTCTGCGAACCCTGCCGCATGATGGCCGAGCCGGTGGAGGATTCGCCGACGAAGCCGATGGCCTTGATGGCGGGATGCTCGGTCAGCGCGCGGCCGGCGTCTTCGCCGAAGCCGTGGACGGTGTTGAGCACGCCGTCCGGCAGTCCCGCCTCCGAGCAGATGCGCGCGAGCAGGTCGGCCGTCACCGGCGACCATTCCGCGGGCTTGTGCACGACCGTGCAGCCCGCCGCCAGCGCCGGCGCGATCTTCCACGTCGACAGCATGAAGGGCGTGTTCCAGGGCGTGATGACGCCGACGGGGCCGATGGGCGTGCGGGTCGATACGTTCCAGTGCTCGGCAGACGGCAGGTTCAGCCCGTCACGCGCCGACTGGCAGCGGTCTGCGAAGAAGCGGAAATTCTCGGCGCCGCGCAGCGCCGCCTTGGACATGAAGCGCCAGGCCTGCCCGGTGTCCCAGCATTCGAGCGTCGCGATCTCGTCGGCGTGTTTCTCGATGGCGTCCGCAATCCGGTGCAGCAACTTCTGGCGGGCGGGCGCGGCCATGGCCCGCCAGGACGGGAAGGCGGCCTTCGCAGCATCTGCAGCTGCGGCAATGTCGGCGGCGTCGCCGCGCGCGACGCTGGCGATGAGCGATCCGTCCACGGGCGACCGGGTGTCGAAGGCGGCCCCGGACTGGCTCTCGACCCGCCGGCCGCCGATCCAGTGGCCGACGCCGTCCTTGGCCAGACGCTGCAGCAGGGGTTGCAGTCGCGCCTTGTTTTCCTCGAACATGGGCCGGCTCCATAGTATGAACGGCAGATGTTTAACTCGTTAAATGTCTTCCGGCAAGACGATGCGGCTCAGTTCGAGCCAGCGGCCATTTGTCCGGGATCAATGGACAGGCGTGCAGGAACAATTTAACATGTGATGTAATTTGCGAGGCTCGCCACAGG
>CAMFKC010000158.1 GCA_945956975.1 uncultured Methylocystaceae bacterium
GACTTGAAGAGCTTCGTGGGCTTGTCGCCGGGGCTGGCGCCGGGCTTGACGCTCTCCTCGCCGCGGATGCTGAAGATGATCGGGATCCGCCGCTGCAGCAGCGAATAGACCATGGCCTTGTGCGCGCCCTTCGGCTTGATCCAGGAGGCCATCTTCATGCGCTCCTGCTTGCGGTAATCGTCTCCGGCCATGCGCTGGATTTCCTGCGCCTGCCAGTCGAGGACGCCGCCGATCCCGACCCATTCCATGCTGAAGCTGTCGATGACGAGCGCGGCATAGCCTGCGTCCTCGGCGGACTTCGCGGCCTCGGCGAAGCGCTCGGGCCGGAATGGCGGGTCCATCACGTTCGCGTCGAAGCGGAACTCGTCCTTCAGGTGCAGCGTGCGCCCGCCTTCCGTGTCGAGCACCGCGATCTTGCCGTTCGGGCCGGCGATGCCCCGGGCGAGGCGCAGCGCGGAGAACGTCTTGCCGCTGTTCGTGCCGCCGGTGAGCGAAACGAAGAGGCCGGCGCGTTCCGTGAACGTCTCGGCGGGGGCGAAGGTGAACGTCATGGGACGATGATCTCCAGCATCTCGCGCGGCTTGCTCGGGGGCCGCCACGGCGCGCGCATCAGGAAGGGGTCGAGGCCGTTGTCGCGGATCGACTCGTCGGCGATCTCGCGCGCGAGCCAGGCGCTTTCGGCGAAGGGGGGGTATTCGGCGATGACGACGGAGGCCGGATAGCCGGGCCAGTCGTTCTCGCGGCGGCAGCGGTTCCAGAGCGCGAGCGCCGCCGCGACCTTCTTGCGCCCGATCTCGAGCCCGGCATTGTCGAGCTCGGCGACTGTGATCAGGTGCGGCGCCTCGTTCTCGACGAACACCCAGCGGAAGCGGAGGCGCCCGGCAAGGTCGGGCCGGATTGTCGAGACGACGCGCTCGTAAAGTGCCGCCTGCACCTCGTAGCCCATGTTCGCGATGCGCCGGCCGAGCGTGGACGGTTCGGCGCTCGTGTCGCCGGTTTTCAGATCCCACAGGATCGCCCCGTTCTCGCGCTCCTCCAGCTTGTCGATCATGCAGCGCAGCCAGGCGCCGGTCGGATCGTGCGAGATGCCGACCACCTCGGGCGCGGCTGTGGCGAAGCCCTCGCAATCGCTGATCTGAGCAAGCTGGCTGGTCACCGCCTCGGCGATGGCCTGGGCCTGCTCATAGTCGGGCTTCAGGATCGGGCACGATCCGGCCGCATAGGCTGCGGCGCGCGCCGCCTTGGCCGCGCCGCCCTTGAAGTCGGCTGCGTCGATGACGGCAACCTCCCCTCCCCGGCCGAGCGCCAGCTTGTGAACGGCCGTGCCGATCTCCTTGGCGCGCGTCGGGTCGCTCTCCGCCGGCATATCGACGTTGAGGCGCGGATGCTGGAGCCACGCATGGCGCGGGCTCTGGTCGAGCAGCACCTTCGCGATCGACGAGGACAGCGATGGCTCGGGCGCCGGGTCCGCGTGATATGCGGCCGCCGGCACATCGAGGTGGAGGCCGGGTTGCAGGAACGGGCTCATCCCCTGCCCTCGCGGTTGGCGCGATCGGCGAGGGTCAAGAGGCCCCAAATGACGAGCGCGGCGATGATGAGGTACAGGCCGACCTCGGGGCTGAGCGGGGCATCGGTCACAGCAGCGTGCTCCACGCGACGATAATGCAGCCGCCGATGACGAGGGTGAGCGCGGCCATGGCGTCGCCGATGCGGTCAACGGTCCAGACCGGCTCGGGCTGGCGGGCGGGGATGTAGGGCTGGGGCATCATTCGCCCCCCGCCTTGGTGATAGCCTCATCGACGGCGTCCCACGCCTGATCGGCATGGTCAGGACGATGAGACCGGATGCCTTTCAGCGCCTCGACGCAGACCGTGAGCGTGTCGTCTTCAAGCGCTTCGTTGATCCAGTCGCGAAGCTCGCGGAGATCATCCTCCGAGAGGAAGTTGCTGGCCTCGAAGCCGTGGCCCGAGAGCAAGAGCTGGAAGCGCCCAGAGTGGTGGCTATATGCAGCCGCGCGACCAAGCGTGACAGCCGCGCCATAGCGGGAGCTTTCGTCGATGTTGAAGTCCGCCATCGCCGTTACTCCGCCGCCAGCATGAAGTCGCGATCGACCGCGCGCTCGTGCCGCCGCGCCCAGCGGAAGAAGATCATCGCGCCGGCGAGCTGGTGCGTGTCGCCATCCTGGTAGGCGAGCCGGCGGACCTCGCGGATGCCGTCCGCCGGCTCGGCCTGCGACAGGTTCCACGACAGGACGTTCAGCTTCTGCGGCGAGCGCTTGAACTGGCGGGCGAAGCTCTTGGTCAGGTTGATAGCGGCGAGCCGGCCACTGCGCTCGAGCTGCTCGAGCGTCCACTGCATCACGGTCTTACCGCTCGCGCGGATTTCCTCGACCTTCAGGCGGGCGCGCCGAGCGGTCTCGCGTTCAGCTGCCACATACTCGGCATAGGTGGGGATGGCGGGCATCGAGATCAGCCCTGATTGCTGATCGAGCGCAGGAACACGCCAAGCCTCTTTTCTGCGCGCTTGGTCTCGACACTATGTTCGCCGTGCTCGCGCAAGGCGTCCAACATCAGGCCGAGGAGGTAGTCGATCTGGGATTGCATGTCGTCTCTCCGTTGATGGAGAGAGGCTACTATCCACTATCTAGGTTGTCAACTAGCTAGATAGTGATTTCACCAGATGCTCGCGCTCTCGCGCGACGGCAGCATAGTGAGCGCGCTCAATGGAGCGCAGAATGAGGTATGGGATAGCGAAGCCGGCGGCCGCGCAAATGAGCAAAGGAAGTGCAGCCCGCTCTTCGCTTAACCGCGCTAGGCCGGCGAAAACCGAGACAATTATGCCAATGGAGAACAGCCCTACGATGCCAGCGTGTGTCGGGTCCATCGGCGGCGGCGGCGCATAGCTGCTGGCTCTAGCGACGGCCTGACGATCGATCTCGACCCAATCAGGCTGGGAGCTCATCGCCGATTATATTTCCCGACGACCCGGTGGCAGATCGACCAGGCGGTGCGCGGGAGCTCGAAGGTTCGCGAGGGATTGAACTGCTCCACCTCCCATGCATCTTGCCGAGCTCGCTTTAGGGTCTTGATGGTCGCGAGCGCATTGCCTGAAAGTGGGTCCTGCGCATAGAAAATGTGCTCCTCGCCTGACATCGGCGGAAGCTTGGGATTGACGAGCGCCGTGTCGCCGGGGCGATAGGCCGGCACCATCGACTCACCCGTGAGCAGAATGCCGTAGCCCTCCTTGACGTGCTGGAGAGGTTCGGGCCACGCGGAATACTCGATCGCATCGGTTGTGATGATGATCTCCCCTGGTCCGCCCTCAGCCGCCGCATAGACTGGCATGCGTGCTCGGCCGACTTCCGGCAGGAGCGTGCGCTTCGGGATGATCTCGGCGGCTGACACGAACTGCTCATCAAGCTCTCCGGGGTCTACCCCGAGCGCGCGAGCGATCTGGCCAAGCTTCTTCGACGATTCGACTTCGCCGCGCTCGATCTGCCCGATCAGCTGCTGGCTGACGCCGGCCTCGTCGGCAAGCGCACCTTGGCTGCTGAATTTCTGGCGGCGGAGAGCGGCGAACCGCATGTGGTCAATACCCATAGCGCGGCTTTTACCATTTCACTTGTGGGAAGGTCCAACAATCTCGGTGTTGACTATCTAGCTAGCTTGTGACTAGCTGGATGGTATGAGCAAAGAGACGATCGCGGACGCGGTGAAGATCGTGGGCAGCCAAGCGAAGCTGGCGGCCGCGATCGGGCGCTCTCAGCAGCACATCTCGTTTCTGGCCAATGGCCAGTACGAGCCGTCCGCTGAGGATTCTGTGGCTATCGAGCGGGCGACGGGCGGTCAGGTTCCGCGCTGGCAGCTTCGGCCTGATCTGTGGCCTCAGCCGCTACCGGCGCGTGAACCCGAGGGAGCAGCGGCATGAGCAGCTACGCGCCCCTCGTCGAAGCGATGCGCGCCCGGCGGTCAGAACCGCTGCGGCTCGGACGCCATGAGCATGTCAGCGCAGGTGCTGAGCGCGGCCTTGGCCGGCGTGCCCTCGTCCCCCTGCTTGGTCATGCCACGCGCCAGGCCGTGCAGGCCGTTCGCGACCATTTCCAGAAATTCCTCCTCCGTCGAGGTCGTCGTGTCGTGAAGAGCCTCGGCAATGACAAGCGCGAACCCCGCGAGGGCGGCTCCTAGATCTTCTGCAGTGATCGGCTGCGAGGGCATTTCAACTCCAATTCGAGGTCTATCCGATGGGTAGAAGCTATCCCGGCGGCGCAGCAGCGTCTTTCGGCTTCGAGCGCAGCGGTCTCCCCGTTGTCGAGGCTGTTTCGGCTGTGGCGCGCCGCATGTGGCCGGTCAAGACGGCACGCCAGCTGGCGGCCCGGGCCGGCGTCACCCATCGCTCGGCTGAATACTGGCTGGGCCAGCAGACCGGCATGTCGGCGGATGCGCTGGCCGAGCTGCTGCGTTCCGACGCCGGGTTGGCGATGCTGGAAGCGATCATGGGCGAGGCGCGGCCGAACTGGTGGCCGACATTCGCCGGGGACGCCAAGGCCCACGCCATCGAGCAGCGCCTGTCCGCCCTCCGTGCGGAGATCGACGAGGCGCGCAATGGACTGGCTTAGGGCGGCCACCGCCGGCGTGATCGGCGCCCTCTCCAAACGCTGGCTCGCCGCCTTCTGTCTCTGGCGCGCGGACAGAAACGAGCTCGCCTCCTCCTGGTGGCTTGGCCTGCGGCGGGCTGTTCGCCGCGATCAGCAAGGACAGTGACGATGGACGATCCGGTTCAGGGCGATCAGCTCAAGAGCATCGTCGAGCGCATCGAGCGCCTCGAGGAGGAGAAGAGCACGATCGCGACCGACATCAAGGAGGTCTACGCCGAGGCCAAAGGCAACGGCTACGACACGAAGGTGCTTCGCAAGGTCGTGGCGCTGCGCAAGCGCGATCTGAACGAGCGCAAGGAGGAGGAGTCGATCCTCGACCTCTACCTGCAGGCGGTCGGAGAGACGGCCTGATGCGCTCGCGCCCGGCATTGCAGGCGCTCGGCCGTCTCAAGCCGGGCACGATGAACAAGACGGAGGCGGCCTATGCCGCCTTCCTCGACACCCTCGTCCAGTGCGGCGACGTGCTCTGGTACAAGTTCGAGGGCTTCAAGCTCCGGCTGGCTGACAAGACGTTCTACACGCCCGATTTCGCGGTGCTGCGCAGCACCGGCGCGCTGGAATGCCACGAGGTCAAGGGCCACTGGCAGGACGACGCGCGAGTGAAGATCAAGGTCGCGGCCGAGCTCTATCCCATGCAGTTCCTGGCCATGCAGCCTCTGCCCAAGAGCAAAGGCGGCGGCTGGAAGATCGAGGCGTTCTGATGGAGTGGCCCTTCGCCCCGCTCCCGGCCGGCACCTTCCAGAGCGTGGTGATCGACCCGCCGTGGAAGTTCTCGGCCGGCACGAAGTCGCGGCCGCAGCACTACCAGCGGATGACCCTCGACGAGATCAAGGCCCTGCCGGTGCGCAAGCTCCTGCTGCCAGAGGGCGGCCGCGTGTTCCTTTGGATAACGGCGCCGCTGATCCACCGCGTTCCTGAGATCGCGAAGGCATGGCGGCTTCGCTACTCGTCGATGATCCCCTGGATCAAGCTCTGGAACAACGAGGATGGCATGTTCGTCTATGCCTCCTCGATCGCGCGTGGCACCGGGCTCGAGGTCATGGGCAACGCCGAATACGTTGTGATCCTGAAGGCAGGCAAGCCCGCCTCGATCAAGGGCCGGCCCTTCTCTGGCGTCTGGATCGAGCCGCGCCGCGAGCACAGCCGCAAGCCGCTCAATCTGCACCAGGAGATCGAGGCCCGCATTCCCGGCCCGCACTGCGAGATCTTCGCGCGTCAGTCGCGGGACGGCTGGGCGACCTGGGGCAATCAATCCCGAAAATTCGACGAGGTGGCGGCATGACGACAGAAGTTCGAAAGCTGAGCGCTATCCCGCTCGCAAACGACGTGACGCCGGCTGAGGTGCGTGAAGGGCCGCCTCGCGTCGAGTTGATGAATCCAGGAGATCTGTCGGTAGACGGCGCCTATCAGCGCGAGCTTTCGGATCGGTCGGTGCGGCTGATCAACAAGCTCGTGCGCGAATGGAACTGGAGTCGCTTCAAACCGCCAGTCGTCGCCAAGGT
>CAMFKC010000159.1 GCA_945956975.1 uncultured Methylocystaceae bacterium
GCTGCTGTTCGAGCGCTTCCTCAATCCCGAACGCGTGTCGATGCCGGACTTCGACATCGACTTCTGCCAGAGCCGCCGCGACGAGGTGATCGCCTATGTCCAGCGCCGCTACGGCGCGGATCGCGTCGCGCAGATCATCACCTTCGGCTCGTTCTTGGCGCGCGGCGTGCTGCGCAACGTCGGCCGCGTGCTGCAGATGCCGCTCGGCCAGGTCGACCGGCTGGCCAAGCTCATTCCGCAGAACCCTGCCAAGCCCGTCACGCTGAAGGAGGCGATCACGGGCGAGCCGAAGCTGCGCGAGGCCGCCGACAGCGATTCGCAGGTCGCACGCCTGCTCGAGATCGCGGAAAAGCTCGAGGGCCTCTATTCCAACGCCTCGACGCATGCGGCGGGCGTCGTCATCGGCGACCGGCCGCTGCACGAACTCGTGCCGCTCTACCGCGATCCGAAGTCGGACATGCCCGCGACCCAGTTCAACATGAAATGGGTCGAGCCCGCGGGCCTCGTGAAGTTCGACTTTCTCGGCCTCAAGACGCTCACCACGCTGTCGACGACCGTCGCGCTGCTCAAGAAGCGTAACATCGACATCGATCTCTCCAAGATCCCGCTCGACGACACGAAAACCTACGAAATGCTGGGTCGCGGCGAGACGATCGGCGTGTTCCAGCTTGAAAGCGCGGGCATGCGCAAGGCGCTGGTCGAAATGCGCGCCGACCGTTTCGAGGACATCATCGCGCTGGTCGCGCTCTATCGTCCCGGCCCGATGGCGAACATCCCGACCTATTGCGCGGTCAAGCTCGGCGAGGAGGACGCCGACTACATCCATCCCAAGATCGAGCACATCCTGAAGGAGACCTTCGGCGTCATCATCTATCAGGAACAGGTGATGCAGATCGCGCAGGTGCTGTCCGGCTATTCGCTCGGCGAAGCCGACATGCTGCGTCGCGCGATGGGCAAGAAGATCAAGGCGGAGATGGACGCACAACGCGCGCGCTTCGTTTCCGGCGCGGTCGAGGGCGGGCTGGAGAAGGCCAAGGCCGACGAGATCTTCGACCTTCTCGCCAAATTCGCGGACTACGGCTTCAACAAGAGCCATGCGGCGGCCTACGCGCTGATCGCCTATCAGACCGCCTGGTTCAAGGCGAACCATCCCGTCGAGTTCCTGGCGGCATCGATGACGCTCGACAAGGGCAACACCGACAAGCTCGCCGAATTCCGCAATGAGGCGCGTCGCCTGAAAATCCGCGTCGATCCGCCCTCCATCATCCATTCCGGCGTCGATTTCGACGTGCATCAGAAAGAAACGGAACTCTCGATCCGCTACGCCCTGTCAGCCGTGAAGGGCGTGGGCGAAGGACAGGCGGAAGCCATCGTGAAGGCGCGCGCGGCGCATCGCTTCCGCACGCTCGGCGACATCGCGGCCGCCATCTCGCCGCGCGAGGTGAACAAGAAAGTGCTCGAAAGTCTGGCCGCCGCCGGCGCCTTCGACGAACTCGAACCCGACCGCGCCCGCGCCTTCGCGGCGATGGAATCGATCCTCGCCACCGCCAACCGCATGGAAGACGAACGCGAGCGCGGGCAGAGCGCGCTGTTCGGCGCGGGCGGCGCGGAACCCTTCGTCACGCCAAAGGCGCAGGCCTGGGCCGCCGCCGAAAAGCTGAAGCGCGAATTCGACGCCGTCGGCTTCTTCCTGTCGGGCCATCCGCTCGACGCCTACGAAAGCGTGCTCGCCAAGCTGCGCGTGCAGCCCTACGCGGAATTCGCGCGCGCGGTGAAGAAGGGCGCGTCAGCCGGCCGCCTCGCCGCCGCTGTGCTCGACCGCGCGGAGCGCCGCACCAAGACCGGCAACAAGATGGGCATCGTGCAATTGTCCGACGCCTCCGGCCAATATGAGGCGATCCTGTTCCAGGAAGGCCTCAACCAGTACCGCGACCTCCTGGAAAAGGGCGCCTGCCTGCTCGTCAACATGCAGGCGCATGTGGAAGGCGAGGACATTCGTGCGAGAATCGTGTCGGTCGAGCCGCTCGACCAGGCTGCTGCGCGCATCCAGAAGGGCCTGCGCATCTTCCTGCGCGATCCCGCGCCGCTTGTGTCGATCGAGCAGCGCTTGAAGGGCCGGGGCGAGGGCGATGTATCGCTCGTGCTGCTGCGCGGTCCCGGCGAAGAGGTGGAAGTGAAGCTGCCCGGCAAGTTCCCGGTGAATGCGGCGATCGCGGGCGCGCTGAAGGCGATCCCCGGGATTGTTGCCGTGGAGCACGTTTAGCGCTTGGACCGCGAGCCTTCAGGCTCGCCTTGGCAGATGCGAGCCTGAAGGCTCGCGGTCCATCAGCGCGCCAAAATCCGCGCGCCTGCCTCGCCCAACCGTCCGAACAGCGCCTTCACAAACGTCTTCCTCTCCGGTGCGTCGATCGCGAACAGCCGCGCCTTGCCGCGCTGGCTCATCAGATATTCGTCCGACGTCGTGATCGCGTCGATCAGCCCCAGCTTCAGCGCATCCGTCGCATACCAATAGTCGCCGTCGCCGACGGCCTCGACATTCAGCGCCGGCCGGTTCTCGCGCACGAAATCCTTGAAGGCGACATGCGTCTCTTCCAGCTTGTGCCGGAAATGCTCGCGGCCCTCGTCGGTGATCGGCCCGAGGATGGAGATCGGCCGCTTGTGTTCGCCGGCCGTCAGTTCCTCGTAGTCGACATCGATCTTCTTGAGCAGGCGATTGACGTTCGGCACCTGCGCCACGACGCCGATCGAGCCGACGACCGCAAAGGGGGCGGCGACGATTCGGTTGGCGACGACCGCCATCATATAGCCGCCGCTCGCCGCGACCGTGTCGACGCAGGCGGTCAGTTCCACACCCGCGCGCCGCACGCGCTGCATCTGCGCGGCCATCAGGCCGTAGGCGGACACCAGCCCGCCGGGGCTCGTGATCGAGACGACGATCTCGTCCTTGCCCGGCCGCGCCGCCATCAGCGCCGCCGTGATCTTGCGCGCGAAGGCGATGTGCCCGCTCGCCATCGGGTCGCCCTTGAAGGCGACGTGGTAGACGCGCTTGGCGGACTCATCCTGTGCCTTCGCGGATTTCTTGCGCTCCTTCAGGAAGGCCTTGGCGCCCTTCGCGCCATCGGTCGCGACGCGGATCTGCGCTTCCATGAGATCGAAGCGGTCGTCGAGGCTCGTCACCTTCACCTCGTCCTCGCGGCGCCTCTGCGTGCGCGCGCCGATCACGATCGGCACGACGATGACGAGCGCGATCATGGCCGCGATCCAGAAGGACCTGAGCGCGAATCCACCGAAATCGATCCAGAAATCCATTGTGTTCTCGGCTGACGTGAACGGGGCAGGTTGGGGTTACATAAGCAGCCCGGGCCGTCATTGCGAGCGCAGCGAAGCAATCCAGAGCAGCGCACCGGCCGGGATTGCTTCGTCGCTGCGCTCCTCGCAATGACGGTGCATGCATTTTGCGCGTGTTGCAGCAATCAGCAGGCGCCGTATCATCGCCCCAAAACCCCCGGGGGAAACAATGAACAAGCCGCTCCGCGTCAATTCGGACGCCATTGCGCCGGATACGACGGGCCTCAACTTTTACACGCTCGACCGTTCGCTGCAGGACGTTCTCGACATCCATCTCGAGCCGAAGCTGCGCGCGCACATCGAGCCGCATCTGGTGGAGCTGGGCGGCCTCGCCGGCGGGCGGCTCGACGAATGCGCGCGGCTCGCCGACCGGCACACCCCCATCCTGCACCAGCGCGACAAGTTCGGCCGCGACGTCCAGACGATCGAATATCACCCCGCCTATCGCGAACTGGAGGCCGCCGCCTTCGGCCGCTTCGGCATCCACGCGCTGTCGCATCGCTCTGGGATAATGGGCTGGGGCGACGTCTATCCCGCCGCCGCCAAGCACGCCTTCACCTATCTCTTCAACCAGGCCGAATTCGGCATGGGCTGCCCAATCAACGTCACCGACGGCTCGGCCATGCTGCTGTCGCGCTACGGCAGCGACGAATTGAAGGCAAAATATCTCGACGGCCTCACCACCACCGACATGGGCCGCCTGACGCAGGGCGCGCAATTCATGACGGAGAAGGAGGGCGGCTCCGATGTCGGTTCGCTGACGACCGTGGCGCGCCAGGTTGACGGCCAGTGGCGGCTCTATGGCGAGAAATGGTTCTGCTCCAACGCCGACGGCAAGGTGGCGACGCTGCTCGCGCGTCCCGAAGGCGCAGGGCCCGGCACGCGCGGCCTCGCGCTGTTCCTCATGCCGCGTTTTCTCGAGGACGGGTCGCAGAATTCCTATCGCATCGTGCGTCTCAAGGAAAAGCTCGGCACGCGCTCGATGGCCTCGGGCGAAATCAAGTTCGACGGCGCGCTCTGCTATCCGCTCGGCCGTCTCGATCGCGGCTTCGTGCAGATGGCCGAGATGGTCAATTGGTCGCGCCTGTCGAACGGCGTGAAATCGACCGCGCTGATGCGCCGCGCGATCACGGATTCCCTGCATGTCGCGCACAACCGCTATGTCTTCGGCAAGCGCATCGTCGACATGCCGCTCGCGCGCCGGCAATTGCTGAAACTCATGCTGCCGCTCGAGCAGGCGCTGTCGATCAGCTTCGTCACGGCGACCGCGCTCGACCGCGCCGAAACCGGAGGGAGCCAGGAGGCCGCTGCGCTGGTGCGCATGCTGACGCCTGTCATGAAATTCCGCATCACGCGTGATGCGCGCAAGGTCGCGGGCGATGCGCTCGAGATGCGCGGCGGCATCGGCTATGTCGAGGAATTCGCCTGCGCCCGCGTGCTGCGCGATTCCTATCTGGGTTCGATCTGGGAAGGCACCAGCAACATCGTCGCGCTCGATTCCATCACGCGCGCTGTGGGCAGGCACCACGCGGAAAGCGCGCTCGCCGCAGACCTGCACGCGCGCGTCGGCGAAACGGCGGTCGCGCCGCAAGCTCATCGCGATCGGCTTAAGTTCGCCGTCGATCGCGCCATCGCGCTGGCGCAGAAGGTGGCGAGCGACGGCGACAACGAGGCCGAGGCGCGCCGCGCCACCAGCGTGCTCTACCATGTCGCGACGGCGGTCTCGCTGGCCTGGGAAGCCCAGCAGACGCACGAGCGGCGCGGCGATGCGCGGCGGCTGCTGTTCTCGCGCCTCGTGCTGGATCATCGCCTGAGCGCGCCCGATCCGTTCGACGTGCAGACCGGCGCGCGCGAGGCTGCTTTCGCCGATGCGCTGCTCTCGGATGCGCCGGTGTCGCAGGCCCGCGCCGCCGAGCTGCTGGCATGAAGCGCCCGGGACCGCGAGCCTTCAGGCTCGCAATTCGCACAAGCGGGCCTGAAGGCTCGCGGTCCATTTTTCACTTGCGGGCCGGGCGCGCATCATGATCGCAAATCTCGCCCGCCGCCTGCCGTTCTATTACGGCTGGGTCGTCGTCGCCGTCGCCTTCGTCACCATGGCGATCGGCGTCAATGCGCGCACGTCCTTCTCGCTCCTGCTGGCGCCGATCGTCCAGGAATTCGGCTGGGGCCGCGCGGCCGTCGCCGGCGCCTTCTCCTTCGGCTTCCTCACCTCCGCGCTGCTCTCGCCGCTGCTCGGGCGTCTCATGGACACCAAGGGGCCGCGCTTCTGCATCGAGATCGGCATCTTCCTCGTCGGCGCGGGCCTGCTGCTCGCGCCGCTGACAACGCAGCCATGGCATCTCTATCTCACGCTCGGCATGCTGGTCGGCGGCGGCAGCGTCTGCCTCACCTTCACCGGCCAGTCGCTCTATCTGCCCAACTGGTTCGTCCGGCGGCGCGGGCTGGCCATCAGCCTCGCGTTTTCGGGCGTCGGCGTCGGCTCCATCCTGCTGCTGCCCGCCTTCCAGCGCTGGATCGAGAGCTACGGCTGGCGCACGGCCTGCATCATTCTCGGGCTAGGGATGATGGCGATTCTCGCGCCGCTCAATCTCTTCGTCGCGCGCAAGCCGTCGGACCTCGGCCTCGAGCCCGATGGCGACGCAGCAGCAACGCCGGGCGGCGCGCCGAAGCGCAGCAACATCGTCGATCGCGAATGGGCCGCCATCGACTGGACGCTCGCGCGTGCTGTGAGAACCTTCCGGTTCTGGATGCTCGCCATCGGCTATTTCACCGGCCTCTTCACCTGGTATGCGGTGCAGGTC
>CAMFKC010000160.1 GCA_945956975.1 uncultured Methylocystaceae bacterium
GCCTTGGGCGCCGCCTTGCGCTTGGCCGCTGGCGCCTTGGCGGGATCCTTCGCTTTCGCAGTTTGCGTGCTGGACGCTTCTGCGGCCTTGAGCGGCAGGACGTCGGCGGCCGGCGCGGCAAGTCCGTAGGCCGCCTCCAGCGCTTCGAGTTCCTGCGGCAGCATGTCGGCAAGGCTGCGCAATTCCGGGAGAACATTGGCGCCGGCGATCAGCCCGAAGTCGAGCTGGTCGCGATAGCCCTGCACGGTGATGTTGAGCGCAAGGCCGTGCGCGGCAATCGACACCGGAAAGATGTGCTGCAATTCGGCGCCGGCGACGTAGAGCGACTTGCGCGATCCCGGCACGTTGGAAATCGTCACGTTGGCCGGCGTCGGCATCACGTCGGCGAGGTTGGTGCGCGAATAGAGCAGCGACAGGATCTGGATGAAGATCGGCGCGCCGAGCGCGGAGAATTGCGTCAGCTTCGGCACGATCGGCTTGAAGGGATCGGCCATGCCCTTCGATTTCTTGGATTCCTCGATAATCTTGGTCAACCGCTCCTTCGGATCGGCAATGTCGCTCGCCAGCGAACAGATCATGCCGAACACCTGGTTGTTGGCCTCGCTGTTGCCCGCCTCGCGCAGCGAGATCGGCACGGCCGCGCGCAGCGGGCGATCGGGGAGCGCCTTCACTTTTTCGAGATAGCGGCGCAGCATGCCTGACGACAGCGCCATCACGACATCGTTGAGCTTGCCGCCGGACGCCGCCGCCACCGCCTTGCAGCGCGACATGGAGACGGACACGGCGGCGAAGCTGCGCTCCGACGAGACGGTCCGGTTCAACGGCGTCGAAGGCGCGATCGAATCCTTCAGCCCCTGCACGCCGCCTTCGTTGAGCTTGGCGGCGATGGCGCCGACCGCCTTGGCCATTTCCGGAAGCCCCTTCATGAACTCGAAGGGCTGGCGGATCTGACGAATGAAGCCGTCCATCAGGATGGAGCCGAGATCCTGCCTTTTGCCGGCCAGAATGTCCGGCAGCTTGCCTTCCGCGGTCAGGCCCAGAGGCTGCGCCCACAGGCTCGCGTAGCTGTTGAAGAGTTCGCCCAGCGCGTCGTTCTTTTTCGCATCGGCCTTCTTCGGCTCAGTCTGCGAGATATTGCCGTCGCCGTAGACGATCTCGGTCAATGCGGCGCCGGCGCCGCCGTCGATCAGCGCATGATGCATCTTGGAATAGAGGCCGACCTCGTTGTTGGCCATGCCCTCGAACACGTAGAACTCCCACAAGGGGCGCGCGCGGTTCAGCAGCTTGGCGTGCATCCAGCCGACGATCCGCTCCAGCGTCGCGCGATCGTGCGGCGCGGCAAGGGATGCGCGGAAGATGTGGCGGTCGATGTCGAACTGGTCGTCTTCCACCCAGCTCGGATTGTCGATGTCGAGCGGCGTGCGCTCGAGCTTCCAGCGCAGCACGGGCGCAAGATGCATGCGCTCCTGGATCTGCGCCTTGAACTCCTCGAAGAAATTGCCCTTGTAGCCCTCAGGCAGCTTGAAGATCGCCATGGAGCCGACATGCATCGGCGTCTCCGGCGTTTCGAGATAGAGGAACGAGCCGTCGACCGACGACAGTTTCACGCCTGCGCTCATCTGCGCTCTCCCTTGTTGCCTTAGCTCCTTTGGCGGAGCGATCTCTTGCCGGTTCCCCGGATCTATTTCGGTTCGCGCTGGAAATAGGCGAGAGCGAAAGGCCCACCGCGGCGGAAGGGCGCGAACGCTCCTTCCTGCTGCGCGAGCCTGTCTGCAATCGCCCACAGGGCCGCGGGATGTCCGCCAAGCCCCAGATGGCTCGCAAAGGCGATCTCGATGTTCTCGGTGTGGTCGTTCTCGCGTGTCAGCGAGGTCTTCCAGTGCACCACGCCGTCGTAGCGCGAATAGATCGAGGAGGTCGGCAAGCCGAGGTCGCCGCCGAGCGCGCGCAAATCGCCGGGCCGCGCATCCGTCGGCTTTTCACCGGTCACTTCCTCGTAGAGCTTGCGGGCGTTGGTGGCGGAAATGTCGCCGGCGAACGGGCTGCCGAGCGTGATCACGCTGCGAACCGCATCCGGCATCGAGAGCGCGAGATCGCGCGCGAAAACGCCGCCGAGGCTCCATCCGACCAGCGAGATCTTGTGGCCCGCCTGTTCGTGCAGGCGCGCGAGCCGCGTGCGCAGCGTTTCCCGCATCCGATAGAAGCCGCCGGTGTTGCGGCCGAGTTCCCACCCGACGGCGTTGTAGCCCTGCATGCGCAGGAAGGCGCGCAGCAGGCGCGTCGAGGCGTCGCTCGCCATGAAACCGGGCAGCACCAGAACGGTGTGCCCATCCCCGCGCGGCGCGGCCAGAAGCAGCGGCGCGAACGCCATCGATGCGCCGAACTCCTGCCACGCGCGCATTTCCGAAAGCGCGAGGAACAGCGAAGGCGGCCGCAGCGCCGCGTCTGCGGTCCGGCCGCCGGCGCCTACCTGATCCATGCAGGTGCACTCATCGTTTCACTCCCCGCGGGTCGCTGGGGCTTCTGTCGGCCTCTAGCGAACCTTCGCCATGAGAGATTAGCCACACCCAAAATCTGTGGCAACATAGGAAAAACGCTGGCTTGCGGGAGGACGGCATGAAGGGTGCGCGTGAATTCGATGTGGTGGTCTATGGCGCAAGCGGCTTCACGGGCCGGCTGGTCGCCGAATATCTGGCCGGGCGCAAGGGCGCGCCGGTCAAATGGGCGATGGCCGGCCGCGACGCGGCCAAGCTCGCCACCGTGCGCGATGAGATCGGCGCGCCTGCAAACATCCCGTTGATCGTCGCGGACGCCTCCAACCCGCAATCGCTGCACGACATGGCGAAGCGCACGCGCGTCGTGCTGACGACGGTGGGCCCCTACCAGCTCTATGGCGCCGAACTCGTCGCCGCCTGCGTGGCCGAAGGAGCCGACTACGCCGACCTTTGCGGCGAGCCGGCCTGGATGCGCCAGATGATCGATGCGCATGATGCTGAGGCCAGGAAGACCGGCGCGCGCATCGTCTTCTCCTGCGGCTTCGACTCCATCCCCTTCGATCTGGGCGTGCTGTTCCTGCAGGCGGAAGCCAAAAAGCGTTTCGGCGCGCCCTTCGCCCGCGTAAAGGGCCGTGTGCGCAAGATGCGCGGCACATTCTCTGGCGGCACGGCTGCGAGCCTCAAGGCGACGATGGCCGCCGCTGCGAAAGACCCGAATGTCGTGACGCTGCTGAAGGACCCGTTCTCGCTCACGCCCGGTTTTTCTGGCCCGAAGCAGCCGAGCGGCATGAAACCGGAATACGACGAGGATTTCGGCGCCTGGATGGCGCCCTTCGTGATGGCGGCGATCAACACCCGCAACGTCCACCGCACCAATGCCCTGACCGGCTTCTCGTTCGGCAAGGACTTCGTCTACGACGAGATGGTAATGACCGGCCCCGGCGAGAAAGGCGAGCAGATCGCCAGGGGCATGGCGGCCGCCGGCTCCGGCATGGAGGGCGACAAGGGCCCGAAGCCCGGCGAAGGTCCGAGCAAGGAAGAACGCGAGAACGGCTTTTACGATGTGGTCTTTCTCGGCGTCGACTCCGATGGCCGGAAACTCGCCGCCAGCGTGAAGGGCGACAAGGACCCCGGCTACGGCTCGACATCCAAGATGATCGCGGAAACCGCGCTGGCGCTGGCCGAAGACGACAAGATCGCCGGCGGCGTCTGGACGCCGGGCGCGGCGATCGGCCTGCCGCTCGCCGAACGCCTGCAGAAGAACGCCGGGATCGTCTTCGCGATCGAAGGCTGAGGCCTGAAGCGTCGCGGTGGCCTTTTCCCGCCGCGATGCTAGTCTCCAGAACAGACCAAGGGCCCGGCAAGCGGCCCGGTTTTTCATGAGGAAATGAGAATGGCGCCCACCGAGGCCTTGAACCGCATCCCGCAGCCGCCGGCCAAGCCGATCGTCGGCCATGCGCTCTCGCTCAACCCCGAGGCGCCGATCGAAAGCCTTCTCGGCTTCGCCAAGCAGCTCGGCCCGATCTTCGAACTCAACATCATGGGGTCGCCGCTGATCTTCGTCTCCGGCGCGAAATTCGTGAAGGAGCTCTGCGACGAGAAGCGCTTCGACAAGGCGGTGCGCGGCCCGCTCGCGCGTGTGCGGGCCATCGGCGGCGACGGCCTGTTCACCGCCAAGACGAACGAGCCGAACTGGACCAAGGCCCACAACATCCTGCTCGCGCCCTTCGGCGGGCGCGCGATGCAATCCTATCACCCGGCCATGGTCGACATAGCCGAACAGCTTTGCCTGAAATGGGCGCGGTTGAACGCGGACGAAGACATCGACGTCGTCCACGACATGACGGCGCTGACGCTCGATACGATCGGGCTGTGCGGCTTCGACTATCGCTTCAACTCGTTCTACCGGCGCGACTACAATCCTTTCGTCGAAGCGCTGGTGCGCTCGCTCGAGACGATCATGATGCAGCGCGGCCTGCCGCTGGAAGGCGTCATGATGCGCGGGCGACTGGCGACGCTGAACGACGACGTCAATTTCATGAACAAGATGGTCGACGACCTCGTGCGGGCGCGCCGCGAGCAGATGGGCGACATGGAGCAGAAGAAGGATCTGCTCAACGCCATGCTGACCGGCGTCGACCGCGCCACCGGCACGCAGCTCGACGACGTCAATATCCGCTACCAGATCAACACGTTCCTCATCGCCGGCCATGAGACGACCAGCGGCCTGCTGTCCTACACGCTCTATGCGCTTCTCAAGAATCCCGAAATTCTCCAGAAGGCTTACGACGAGGTGGATCGCGTCTTCGGGCCGGATCCCTCGGTGCGCCCGACATACCAGCAGGTGACGCAACTCCACTACATCAATCAGATTCTCAAGGAGAGCCTGCGCCTGTGGCCGCCGGCGCCGGCCTTCTCGGTCTACCCGCTCAAGGACGAGGAGATCTGCGGCTACAAGCTGCGCAAGGGCATCACCATCAACATTCTTGTCGGCGCGCTGCATCGCGACCCCGAGGTCTGGGGGCCACGCGCGGACATTTTCGATCCGGAGAACTTCAGCCCCGCCGCGGAACAGGCGCGGCCCGCCTGGGCCTGGAAGCCGTTCGGCAACGGACAGCGCGCCTGCATCGGCCGCGGCTTCGCGATGCACGAGGCAGCGCTGGCGCTCGGCATGGTGCTGCAGCGCTACAAGCTGATCGACTACCAGCGCTATCAATTGAAGCTGAAGGAAACGCTGACGATCAAGCCCGACGGCTTCAAGATCAAGGTGAAGCCGCGCGAGGCGCGCGACCGCGCCAATGCGCCGGCCGTCCCGGCCGCCAGCGCCACGGCCGCTCCGGGCGCCACGGCGCCGGCAGCGCCCATCAAACGCCCGACGCACAATACGCCCTTGTCGGTGCTCTACGGCTCCAATCTCGGGACGGCGGAAGAATTCGCGCATCGTCTCGCCGAGAACGCCGAGATCAACGGATTCGCCACGCATCTCGGCGCGCTCGACCAGAACATCGGCGCGCCGCCGAAGGACACGGGTCTCGTCATCTTCTGCTCCTCCTATAATGGCGCGCCGCCGGACAATGCCGCGAAGTTCGTGGCCTGGCTGCAGAACGAAGCCGCGCCCGACGCTTTCAAGGACGTGCGCTACACGGTGTTCGGCTGCGGCAATCGCGAATGGAACGCGACCTACCAGAGCGTGCCGCGCACGATCGACGAACGCATCGCCGAACTCGGCGGCGTCCGCATCGCGCTGCGCGGCGAGGGCGACGCGCGCGACGATCTCGACGGCCAATACGAGACGTGGTTCGCGGGCCTGCGCCCTGCGGCGATCAAGGCGTTCGATCTGCCGGCGACGCTCGATCGCGAGACGCGCAGCGTGCCGCTCTACAATGTCGAGCCAGCCTCGAGCCAGGGCGCCAATCCCGCCGTGAATTCCGCCGGCGCCAAGCGCGCGCGCGTGCTGGAGAACCGCGAGCTTCTGACCGCGCCCGGCCGTTCGACGCGACACATCGAGGTCGCCTTGCCGGAGGGCGCAACCTATCGCGCGGGCGATCACCTCGCCGTGGTGCCGCGCAACGATGCGGCGCTGGTTGCAGCCGTTGCGCGACGTCTCGGCCATTCGCCCGACGACGTCATCCGCCTGCGCGGCGCCGAAGGC
>CAMFKC010000161.1 GCA_945956975.1 uncultured Methylocystaceae bacterium
CTCTCTTACGGGCAGCGGCTACCGGATCTCGCCCATCGTCGCGGAAATACATCCGCCTCTCGAGCTCGCGCTAAACCCCGAGGAGGTCGCCGAAACCTTCGAGGCGCCCTTCGCCTTCGTGATGGATCCGAAAAATCACCAGCGCCAGTCCCGCGAATGGCGAGGGGCGATGCGGCATTATTACGCCATGCCCTGGGAGAGCCATTATATATGGGGCGTGACCGCGGGCATTCTGCGGAACATGTACGAGAGGCTCTACACCTGATGTGGCGCGTTCTGCTCGAGCCGGCCGCCTTCTTTGTCGCCCCGTTCGTCGTCTATGTCGTCTATCTCCTGGCGCTCGGCCGCCACCCCCTCAAGCCCGTTCACTGGCCCAGCAGCGCAGTGGTCAGCCTCGTGATCGCCGGACTGGCGGTCGCCGTCGCCGGCATGCTGTGGTTTGGCTTCGAGGCGGACCAGCCGACCGGCGCCTATGTGCCCGCCCATGTCGAGAACGGGCGCGTCGTGCCGGGTCAGTTCAAGTGAGCGCGCTGGCATGACGAACCGCGTCGCCCTCGCCGCGCTGCTGGCCGACCCCGCCGTCGCGCGTGCGCTGGCCGTGCTCGATGGCGGCGGGCAGGAGACGCGCATCGTCGGCGGAGCCGTGCGGAACGCGCTGATGGGCCTGCCTGTCTCCGATGTCGACATGGCGACGACCGCGACGCCCGACATCGTTATGCAGCGCGCGAAAGATGCCGGATTGCGCTGCATCCCCACCGGCTTTGAGCACGGCACGGTCACGGTCCTCGTCGCCGGACGCCCTTTCGAGGTGACGAGCCTGCGCGAGGACGTCGAGACCGACGGCCGCCGCGCCAAGGTGCGCTTCGGCCGCGATTTCGAGGAAGACGCCCGGCGGCGCGACTTCACCATCAACTCCATGTCGCTGACGCGCGACGGCGTGCTGCACGACCCGCTCAGCGGCGAGGACGACCTCCGCCGCCGCCATGTGCGCTTCATCGGCGACGCCGACCAGCGCATCGCGGAAGACTATCTGCGCGTGCTGCGTTTCTTCCGATTTTCGGCCGCCTATGGCGAAGGCCCGCTGGACGCGCAGGGCCTTGCCGCCGCCATCCGCGGCCGGGCCGGTCTTGAACGGCTGTCGGCCGAGCGCGTGCGCGCGGAACTCCTGAAGCTGCTAGGCGCGCGGCGCGGCCCCGATGTCGTGCAGGAGGCGGCGCAGGCCGGCCTGCTCGACTTCGCGCTCGCGGGCGTCGGCTCCGGCGCGCGACTGCAACGGCTCGCGGCGATCGAGGCTGCGCGCAGCCTGCCCGCAGACGCGGTCCTGCGCCTCGCGGCTTTCGCGGTTCTGGTGCGTGAAGACGCAGACCGCCTGCGCGACCGGCTGCGTCTGTCCAACGCCGAATATCGCCGGCTGCATGGCGCAGCCTGCACCCTCGAAAAGCTGCATGGCGCCGCGACGCCGCCGCGGGGGGCCGACCTCGCCGAAATCGTCTTCCTGATCGGCGCTGAGCAAACACTCGACGCGATGGCGCTGGCGCATGCGGAATCCGGTGCGGCGCCGGACGATGCGGCCTGGCTGGACGCCTGCCGGGCGGCGGACGAATTGCGCGACCTGAAACTTCCTGTCACCGGCGACGAGATCAAGCAGCGCGGCGTGACGGAAGGCCGCGCCATCGGCGCGACTCTGAAGACGCTGCAGGCAAAATGGATCCGCGCCGGCTTCCCGCGCGACCCCGCCGAAATCGCCCGCCTGATCGATGAAGCCATCGCGATGCGCGAAAATTGAGCATGAATTTTTGCGCCATGGTAATGCAATCTTAGGGCTGACTGCGCGATAGCAACGCCATGTTCAGCGTCTCGCGTTCCACCCCATCCTTCCCCGCCGAAATCGCGCATGTGAGGCGCATCGTCGCGCAAGCCGACTGGGATGCGCGCCCGACTTTATGCTACCGCATGCGCGCCGCGCTGCGCGAGGCCATGGCGAACCTGCCGCACGATGGCGAACTCGACCAGGGCTTGCGCGCCGTCATGCGCGCCGCCGAACATTTTTCCAGCGCGCTGCGCCCGAGCTTCACGCCCGCGACGATCGAACTGATGGCGCGGATCGACGAATTCGAAATGGCTGCAAATCGCGCGCTCGCGGCGCAGGACGCCCTTCGTCCGAAAGCGGCGTGAACGCTACCAGCCGGCGATGCGCTTGCAGGCTGAACTCGCGTTGAAGGCATAGCGCCCGTTGCAGGCGTAGGCCTGCGGCGGCTCGCCCGTCTTCTCGAAGAGATCGTAGCCTTCCTTCAGGTTGTTCCAGAAGGCGGCGTATTGCTCCTGGCCGCTGGAGGCGAAAGCCATCAGGCCGGTCCCGGTCTCGCGCGCAAGTTGCGTCGACGTCATGCGGAACGGGAAGATGTGGACCGGCACTTCCTTCTGCCCCGCGCCGATCGCCGCAGCGACGAAATTGTAGATCTCATCGATGTTGCGGTCAGTCATGGCGAAACAGCCGACCGACTGGCAATCGCCGTGCACCATCAAGGCGCCGCCCGTATAGCCAAGCTGCTTGTCGAGCGCATTCGGGAAGCCGACGTTGAAAGCCCGGTGATATTTCGATTTCGGATGAAGCTGCCGGGCCGAGACCGAGTAGAAGCCCTCTGGCGACTGGTAGTCGCCCTCGCGCATCTTGGGTCCGAGATGCCCGGACCATTTGCAGACCTGGTAGGTCTTGTAGAGCGCGAGATGCTCGCCCTTGCGCAGCCACAGCTCGAGTTCGCCTTCCTTCTTGAAGATGCGCACGTAAGCCTGCTGCCCCTTGGCGAAGGGAACATCGGCGGCCGGCGCCTTCTCGACCACGCTGGGCGCGGGCGCAAACGCCGGTTGCGGCTCGATCAGCGGGGGCCGGGCTTCCGCCGCCGGCGCCAGGGCCGCGGTCGGCGCCAGCGAGGCGACGACGACCTGCCCGTCGAGTTCGGCCGGGCGCGCAGGCGGCAGGGGCGCGTCCAGAAGCGCCGACAATTCGCGCGGCCGCACCGGCGGCAGCGGAGCCGACAGAAGCGCGCCAACGTCAATGGCCGGCAAGGCGGCCTCGGGCGCCAAGGCCTCCGCAGGCTTAGGCTCGGCCTGCTCCGCGGCCTGGGTCGGCTCGGGCGCTGCGGCTGGCGGCGAAATGGATTGCGGCGAAACGGATTGCGGCATGGACGGCAGATAGGAGCGCAGCCGCAAGGCAGGCGCGAAGATCGGCGTCCCAAGGCTCGCCATCTGCACCGGGGCCCGCTCGCGCGCGGCCTCCCGCAGCGACGGGCCTTCGATCTGCGGCTCGACCAGCGCCGCCGCCTGTCCGCCTTCCCACGGCGCGAGGCGCGCCAAGGCGGCTCCGGCGGCGACAGGGATCGCGACCAGACCGGCGAGCAGGTAAATGGCGCGGCGTTGCTTCATCCGAAACGGCGTCCAGCGAACCTATGGCGCATTATGACATGGCTGCCGAGTGTCCGGCAGGATTTCGATCAAATCGCGGCAGTCTCAATACGGCTTTTCCGGTCTTCGCGCCAGCGGGACCTGAACTGCGGCGATTTCGACTCGCAGCGCCCCGGGCGGCGCGCTATCTTTTCTTTCGGCCCCCTCGGAGAAAGCAATGAGCGACGAGTCCCAGGTTCGGCGGCGATCGGGTCCCGGCGATCTGGCGCGCCGGCTCGGCGACCGCAGCCGGAACCGCTCCCTCGGGCAGACCGGCGGGGCCTTCCGGCGCGAGACATTCCGCCTGCCCCGGACCGAGGCCCGCGCCAAAGCGCGTGAGTGGTTCGACCTCTACCCCAAGGCCGCCTACATGACCGAGATCGAATTCTGGCGGGTGTGCGAGGACGGCGAGATCGAATTCACCATCCGACGGCTCCCGACGGCGGATTGATCCCGCCTATTCCCAGACCAGGTGCTGGCCCGCATCGACGGCGATCATCTGTCCGGTCACGCCCGGCGCCGCCAGAAGCCAGGCGACGGCGTCCGCGACCTCCGCGACATCGACGGACCGCCGCAGCGGCACGACGGCCAATTCAGCCTCGAAGGCCTCCCGTCCTTCGTTCGCGTTCGGAAGGACCGGGCCCGGTCCGACGCCGTTCACGCGGATGCGCGGCGCGAAGGTCTGCGCCATTGTCCGCGTCGCGTGAAGCAGCGCGGCCTTGGCGACGCAATAGCTGAAATAATGCGGGTCGGGGCGCAGCACCCTCTGGTCGATGAGGTTGACGATCGCCCCCTTGGCGCCGCCGGGCAGCGCAGCGGCGAAGGCCTGCGCCAGCAGCGCCGGCGCGCGCAAATTGACCGCCATGTTGCGATCGAAGGCCTCTGCGGAGAAATCGGCCGCCGTATCCGGCTCGAAGATCGAAGCGTTGTTGACGAGGCTCGACAAGGGGCCGACCGCCACGCTGGCGCGGGCGATCAGGTCGACCGTTTCCGCGGCGATCGAGAGATCGGCGGCAAGCGCCACGGCGCGCCCGCCGCCAGCCACGATCGCGCCGGCAAGATCTTCGGCCTCCGGCATCGAGCGCGCGCTCGAGTGGATCGCGACCGCATGGCCGTCACGCGCCAGGCGCTCGACGATCGCCCGCCCGATCCGACGCGCTCCGCCCGTCACCAGAACCGCCCCACCCTTGGCCATTGCTCCTCCCGCGCGCCATCATAGCCGAGCCGCGGTCGCGGCCTATAGGCAAGGCCTTTAACGCCCTATTAACCCTGTTAGACCGCTCCTGCCCCGGATATTTGCGCGACGCGCGTGTAACACACGACAAAAAACGCGGATCAACAGACGATTAACACTGCTTTACTTGAATTAGCCTCCATAAATCTTGTGCCGCCAAGACGCCATATTGATGAACGCCGCAAAGGTAAGCCTTCGTTTACCTGAACGCTTCCATAACTCGATCCAGAAATTGTGATGTTCGTCGCGTTGCGGAGTATGACGATGAGAAAGATCCTTCTGGCCAGCGTTGCCTTTGCGACCCTCGCCGCCGGCGCAGCCTCGGCCGCCGATCTGCCCAGGCGCAGCGCGCCCCGCGTCGACGATTACGCCGCGCCTGCGCCCGTCTTCACTTGGACCGGCTTCTATCTCGGCCTCAACGCCGGCTACGGCTGGGGCTCCTTCACCAACGGCTCGGAGCAATTGTTCGGCAAGCCCTCGGGTTTCGCGGGCGGCGTCACGGCCGGGTTCAACTGGCAGGCGGCGCAGAGCTTCGTGCTCGGCATCGAAGGCGAATGGGACCTCAGCGGCATCAACAACCGCTCGCAATTGCCCTTCTTCGGCTTCAACGGCGGCGGCAAGCTGACGAGCCTCGCCACCATTCGCGGCCGCGCCGGCTTCGCAGCCGACCGCGCGCTGATCTACCTCACAGGCGGTCTGGCGATGGGCTCCGTCAGCGTCAACGTCAACGACTGGCGCGCCGTGCCGTTCTTCGGCAATTCGTCGAGCTTCTCGGCCGGCTGGGCGCTCGGCGGCGGTCTCGAATACGCCTTCACCGACCGCATATCCGGCAAGGCCGAATACATGTTCACCTCGCTCGGCTCGAAGGAGGTGTTCGCCTTCTCCCCGGACTGGGTGAATACGGGCCTCAACGTCTCGCAGATCCGCGCTGGCGTGAACTACCATTTCTAGGCATTAGCTCGGTAGAAGCTACTCTCCAGCGACTGGCCCGGCGGCGACGCCGGGCCTTTTTCTTGTCATGTCGCGAAGGGTTCGACAGCGAAAGCGCCCGCGCCCGGCGCGCGCTCCATCAGTCGCACGAGCGCTGGCAGCAGCACGCGCGCCTCCGCCTCCAGCGTGTAGGGCGGATTGACGACGACGAGGCCCGTCCGCACGAGCCCGGCCTCGCTCATCGGGCCGATGGAAAATTCCAGCCGCAGCGCAGTCCGCGCGCCGCTCGCGCGAACGGCGCGCCATAAATCCTCGGCGTCGCGCGCATCCTTCACGGGATACCAGAGCGCATAGACGCCAGTGCTCCATTTCGCATGCGCTGCGGCGAAAGCTTTCGCCAGACGCGCAAACTCGTCGCGCGCCTCGTAGGGCGGGTCGATGAGCACAAGCCCGCGCCGCTCGGGCGGCGGAACGAAAGCGCTGAGCGCAGTCCAGCCGTCGAGGTCGAGCGTCTTGACGCGCTGGTCGCGGC
>CAMFKC010000162.1 GCA_945956975.1 uncultured Methylocystaceae bacterium
GGGTTCTTCTCGACGAGGAACGCGATCTGCGTGGTGTTCGGCAGCTTGCTCACGGCCTGCAGCGGGACGACGGCGCCGTTCTCGGCGATGTCGGAGGCGAGGATCTGCACGTCGCCGCTCTCCTTGGCGCCTTCGGCGCCCATCGCCTTGTAGGTGTCGGCGAGCGTCTTGCCGTCGAAGGCCGCCTTGTTCCAGGCGGCGAAGGCGAGGCGCGGCGCAATGGCCGAGCCGAAGGCGGCGATCAGGCCGAGTAGACCGCCATTCTTCAGCAGCTGGCGGCGACTTGTTTGGTTCAGCATGGGATTGGCCCTCCAGATTATCGGTGTTGTTGACGTCAGGCTTTACTTGCTCGGGGCGCCTTCGAGAATCCACGCCACGAGCTTCTTGATATCGTCGTCCTTTATATCAGCCATGGGCGGCATTGCCACGTCGCCCCACACGCCCTCGCCGCCTTCGCGGATCTTCTTGGCGAGCTTCGCGGCGACATCCTGGCCCTTGTACTTCTGCGCGACGTCGGCGTAGCTCGGACCGACGAGCTTGGTGTCGACGGCGTGGCAAGCGAGGCAGCCGGACGCTTCCGCCAGTTCCGCGACGGGATGCTTCTTGCCCGCGGCTTCCGCCGCCGAGGGACCCGTCGTCTGGCCACGCACCTGGCCGACGAGACGGTTCTGGTCGGCGATGTTTCCGTGGGACGGCAGCGCGTAGTCGGGCAGCGTCGAGGCGACCTCGACCTTGTCCTTGCAGTTCTTCATGCAGGCCTTGGCCTGCGTGTCCGGCTTCTCCGGCTTGCCGCTGAACGCCGTGCTCGGCCACATCGCGTGGTCGTAGGTCATGCCGTTGCGGTTCGGCATCATCTTCTGCACGTCCTTGATCGTCTCCTCGTTCAGCACGAAGTCGTCGGGCACGATCTCGGAGAGATTGAGCAGATAGGCCAGCACCGCATAGACCTGATCGTTGCTCAGGCTCTTGGGCGCGTTCCACGGCATGGCGCGGCGGATGTAGTCGAAGATGGTCGAGACGGTCGCGACCTTCATGAAGGTCGTGCGGCCCGGAAAGTCGGGACGCATCAGCGAGGCGACATGGCCGGTCTTCACGTCGTCCTTGGTGACGCCGCCGATCAGCGGCATGAACACCTTGTTGCTTTCGCCGAACGTGCCGTGGCACGCGGCACACTTGCCTTCCCAGATCGTCTCGCCGTCGGAGACGCTGCCGGAGCCCTTGGGCAGGCCGGCGAAATCCGGACGCACGTCGATGTCCCAGGCCTTCAGCTCGTCCGGCGTCGCCGCGCGGCCGAGGCCGAAATCGTCGAGCGCGCGGGCGGGGCTCGCGGCGGCGAGCGCGGCGGCGAGAAAGGCGACCTGCGCCAGCGCGGGCTTAGAGAACCTGAACATTGCCGACGTCACCGCTTTCGACGACCTTCCAGGACTGGATGGCGTTGTTGTGATAGATCGAGCGCGAGCCGCGCACTTCGCGCAGCATGCGGTAGCCGGGCTGCACGTAGCCGGTCTCGTCGGTGGCGCGCGATTGCAGGATGGCTTGCTTGCCGTCCCAGTTCCACGCGACGTTGAAGCGCGTCAGGCACTTCGAGAGCACGGGCGTCTGGAGCGTCGCCTCGACCCAGTTCATGCCGCCGTCGAAGGAGACGTCGACGCGCTTGATCTTGCCGCGGCCCGACCAGGCGAGGCCGGTGACGTTGTAGAAGCCCTTGTCCAGCAGCGTCTGGCCGCCGGACGGCGAGGTGATGACCGACTTCGCCTCGTGGATCGAGGTATACTGGCGATGCTGGCCGTTCGGCATGAGGTCGATGTAGTGGACCGCCTCATCCTTGGTCGCCCAGGGCTTGTCGCCGACTTCGATGCGGCGCAGCCATTTCACCCAGGACACGCCCTGAACTCCCGGCACGACGAGACGCAGCGGGTAGCCGTTCTCGGGCCGCAGCATTTCGCCGTTCATGCCGTAGGCGACGATCACTTCGCCCGACGCGACGAGCTCGATCGGAATCGTGCGCGTCATGGCCGAGCCGTCGCCGCCCTCGGCGAGTACGAACTTGGCCTTCTTCCAGTCGACGCCGCAATCTTCCAGCAGCGTGCGCAGCGGGACGCCGGTGTATTCGCTGCAGGAGATCATGCCGTGCGTGTACTGCACGGTCGGCACGGCCACGTTGCCCCATTCCATGCCGGTATTGGCGCCGCACTCGATGAAGTGCATCCGCGAGACGGGGGGCAGCCGCATCAGGTCGTCGAGCGTGTAGACCTTCTGCTTCTTCAGGAATTCCGGCCCGGACCCGTTGATCATGAAGCGATGCTTGTTGGGATCGATATCGTACCAGCCCTGGTGGTGGCGCTCGAAGTGGAGGCCCGAGGGGGTGATGATGCCGAACATGCCCTGCAGCGGCATGAAGGAGACCGAGGCGCCGGCGACCTGCGTGAGGCCCGGGCTCTGGCGGCGGATCAGGCCGCCTTCGTATTTGGAGGGCAAGCCGTAGGGCGTGGCCGCGACCGGCTGGCCGAGCGTCGTCGCCCAGGGCTGCGGCTTGAGGATCATCTCGTCGCCCTTGGGAGCGTCCTTGGCTTCCTGGGCCATCGCCGCGCTGGCGCCGAGCGCCGCCGCCGCAGCGAAGGCGCCGCGCAGGAAATCGCGACGGCCGCCGCTGATCGCGGCGATTTCGCCGGCGCCGAGGAAGTTCTCCGGCGCCTTGCGAATCCGCGCGGGATTCGCAGCCTTGGCCAAAGCCTCCTGATCGATGTCGGAACCTCTTCGCATCCTGTCTCCGCGCGTCCTCGCGTCGGCGCCTGCGTGTCCGGCAGGAATGCGGCTGTGCGTGGAGGCGCCTTGCGGCGTCGCAGCGTTTCCGTTTCCCGCGTCCGGGTCTGTCGCAAGCGCCCGGTTAGCAGCGACACTCTAGCGCTGCGACGTCACGCCGCTATCGGGGACGATGCCGGATAGGCTGGGGGAAAACACCCAGACGCGGTTTCAGGCGGATTCGTCGGTGGCCCAGGATATCAGTTGCGCAACAGAGCTTACGCCCGCCTTGGCCATGAGATTGTGGCGGTGGTTCTCGACCGTCTTAGACGAAATGTCTAATTCCGCCGCGATGGCCTTGCTGGTCTTGCCGGCGATGACGAGGGCGAGCACTTCGCGCTCGCGCTCGGTCAGCGCGCCCAGCCTGCGCTCGAGCTTCTCGCGGCGGCCCTGCTGCGCCAGCGTCGCGCGGCTCGCCTCCAGCGCGTCGCTGATGCGGTCGAGCAGGATCTGATCGTCGAAGGGCTTTTCGAGAAAGTCGATGGCGCCGTGGCGCATGGCGCGCACGGCCTTGGGCACGTCGCCGTGGCCGGTGATGAAGATCACGCCCGCGACCGCGCCACGGTTCTGCAGTTCGCGCTGGATCTCGAGCCCGCTGACGCCGGGCAGGCGCACGTCTAGGACGATGCAGGCGGGGCGCGCATTGTCGAGGCCGGCGAGCAGTTCGGCGCCGGACGCGCAGGCGCGGTAGTCGTAGCCGACGGACGAGACGAGGAAGCCGACCGCGTCGCGCACCGCGGGATCGTCGTCGACGATGTAGATGATGGGCGCCTGTTCAGACACGCGCGGGTTCCTCGATGAGCGGGATGTAGAAGCGGAAGACGGTCGCGCCGTCGCCGGGATCCACCGTCAGCCCGCCCCCGTGGGCTTCCGCGATCGTGCGGCTGAGCGAGAGGCCGAGGCCGAGGCCGTTCTTCTTGGTGGTGAAGAAGGGATCGAACAGATGCTCTTCCGCCCCCGGCGCGAGGCCCGGGCCATTGTCGCTGACGCTGACGTCGAGCCGGTCGCCATTGACGCGCACCTTCAAGCCGATCCGCTTTTCCTCTTGGGCGGAGACCGCCTCCAGCGCGTTCTGCAGGAGGTTGATGACGACCTCCTCCAGTTGCAGGCGGTCGGCGCGCACGGCCGGCAGGCTGTCGGGAATCTCGCTCTCGACGATCACGTCGGCGGCGCGCGCCGTCGGCTCGAACAGGGCGAGCGCGTCGTGCAGCGCGGGGGCGGGATCGATCGGCACCTGCGGGGCGGGATTCTTGCGCACGAAATCCTTCATGCGCCGCACGATGTCGCCGGCGCGCTCGGCCTGCACCGCAATGCGCTGCACGGCGTCGCGCAGGCTCTGCGGATCGGCGCCGCCCTCGATGCGCCGCTCGCAGCCGCGTGCATAGGTGAGGATGGCGGCGAGCGGCTGGTTGATCTCGTGCGCCAGCGAACTCGCCATTTCGCCCATCAGCGAGAGGCGCACCGTGTGCTCCATCTGCTCGCCCCTCAGCCGCGCGGCGTCGTGGGCGGCCTGCAATTCGCGCGTGCGCTTGCGGACGAGATAGGAGACGCGCGCGACATGGGTGAGCCACCACAGGGCCGCCAGCAGGACGAGCCCGGCCCAGACGCGGTTCTCGACGATGAAGTCCGCGATGCCGAGCCGCGTGAAGGGCGCGTAGGGGCCGACCTTCAGCGTGCGATAAAGATCCTGCACGCTGCCGTAGGCGTCGGGTTGCGCCCAGGCCTTCTCGTCCTGCCCCGGCTGCATGGCGAACAAGGCCTGCGCGACGTCGCGCGCGAGCGGCGCCGGCGTCTGCGCCACCGTCACGAAGGGCCAGCCGGGATAGAGCCGCGTCGACACCTGGCAATTGAGCGAGCCCGAGGGCCGGCGGCCGATGACGCGGAACTCGTCCTTGCCGATCGCGCCCTCCTGCACGAGCTTCTCCAGCGCGCAGGAGCGGATGATGCCGGCGTCGGCGCGGCCGTCGCGCACGGCGCGCATCACCTCGTCCACGGGAAAGCCGACGAAGACCTGGCGCGTGTCGCGCGCGGGATCGATCCCACGCTCGATCAGCTCGCGCAGCGCGGCGCGGTAGCCGAAGGCGTCGGGCGCGACGGCGGCGAGGCGCAGGTTGCGCAGGTCGGCGATCGACTGGATCTCGGGATGATCGTCGAGCACGAAGACCGTGGCGCCTACGGCCTCGGACGGCGTGGGGCCTTCGAGGTCCTGCTCGGTGGCGATGGCGGCGGCGGAATAATCGACCTTCAGTTCGAGATAATGTCCGGGGTTGGTGATGAGGAAGTCGAGGCGATGGGCGGCGACGGCGGCGGTGAGGAAGGCGGCCGTGCCGCTCACCATGCGAAACCGGTAGTGCGGCAGCGCGCGCGCGAGATGGTCGAGCGTGGATTGCCAGCTCCGCTCGGCGTCCTCCGCGCCGCGATAGGCGAGCACGCCGATGCGCACCTCGACCGGCTCCGCCGCGCGGGCTGCGCCGGGCGCCGCGAACGCGGCCAGTGCGCAGAAAAGGATGAGCGCGAGGCGGGTCATCGTCACTTCGTCCCGCTGGCGTCGGCGCACTGGATCGCGCCGCAGCGGCGCGCGGCGACGACGAAGCGCCTCATGCTCTCGACGCCTGGCCAGCCGATGAAGGCCCGTCCCGCGAGCGCAAAGGTCGGCGTGAAGCGCAGCCCATTTGCGGCGGCGAAGCCCTGCTGCGCCCGCACGCTTTCGGCCGCCGGCCCGAAGGCGGCGCTTTCGACGGGCGCAGCGTCCAGCCCTTTCGCGCGCACGAGCGCCAGCGCGCTTTCGCCCGTCGCGCGGCCGGGCGTCTCCAGCAGACGCCGGTGCAGATCGTAGGCGGCGTCCACGCCGTGCAGCGCCTGCACGGCGGCGACGATCTGCGCGGCGCGCACGGAGCCCGGCCCGAGAACGGGATTGTGGACGAAGACGACGCGCAGCGCCCCGTCGTCCCGCAGCATCCGGTCGAGGCCGGGCGAAGCCTGCCGGCAATAGCCGCAATTGTAGTCGAAATATTCCACCAGCGTCGCCGTGGCCCCCGCCGGGCCGCGCGCGAGCAGTCCCGGCAGCGCCGCGAGCCGGACCGGATCGGGCGCGGGAAAATTGCGGATCGGCGAGCCGTCGTCTGCGAGCAGCGCCGGCGCGGATTCGGCGCGCAGGCGGGCTGGCGCGAGAAGGGCGCCGGCGAGAGCCGCGTGCAGCAGGGCGCGTCTGTTCATTTTTCCTCGTCGCCCGCAGCCGCTAACGTGGCCGTAGGCAAAATAGGCAATTTCACCCGGTTGCACATTCGTATATTCAAATTATTATATACATCAACAGCCCATACGACTCATAAC
>CAMFKC010000163.1 GCA_945956975.1 uncultured Methylocystaceae bacterium
GGCCAAGGCCAACGCCGCCATCGCGACGGTGGCGCCGCTCATGGTGTTCGTCATGCTGGCGATCGTGATGTTCCAGCTGCAGAACTTCACGCAGCTGGCGCTGGTCATGCTCTCGGCGCCGCTCGGCGTCATCGGCTCCTCGCTGGCGCTGAACCTCTTCGGCGCCCCCTTCGGCTTCGTCGCCCTGCTCGGCCTGATCGCGCTCGCGGGCATGGACATGCGCAATTCGATTATATTGGTCGACCAGGTCCGGCAGGACCTCGAGCGCGGCATGTCCATGCGCGACGCCATCATCGAATCGGCGGTGCGGCGCGCGCGCCCAGTGGTCCTGACGGCACTGGCGGCCATCCTGGCCATGATCCCGCTGTCGCGCTCCACTTTCTGGGGGCCGATGGCCGTGGTCATCATGGGCGGCCTGTTCGTCGCCACTTTCCTGACGCTGCTCTTCCTTCCCGCGCTCTATGCGGTATGGTTCCGCAAGTCGCTCGGCGCGCCCGCGCCGCAGGCGGCGCGCACGAATGGGGAAGCGCCGGCCAGCGCCGGTTTTGTGGGAGCGCCAGCGGAATGATGCAGGCGGATGTCGTCGCGCCAAAAGACGCGGAAACGCGCGCGCGAATCGTCGAGACGGCGGAAAAGCTTTTTCGCGAGATCGGCTTCCAGAAAACGACGGTGGCCGATATTGCGCGCGAGCTGCGCATGTCGCCCGCCAACGTGTATCGTTTCTTCAGCTCCAAGGCCGAGATCAACGGCGGCGTCGCGCTTCATCTGCTGGGCGCCATCATCGACGCCTCGACCGCGATCGTCGAAGGGCCGGGCACGGTCAGCGAGCGCCTGCGCGCTCTGATCGTCAACAACCAGACCATGAACGCCGAGCGCTTCGTCGGCGAACGCAAGTTGCATGAGATGGTCGAGGTCGCGCTCAACGAGGATTGGCCGATCGTGCTCGACTATGTCCAGACGATGCGGATGCTGATGGGCCGTCTTGTCGCCGAGGGCGTGGCGTCAGGCGAGTTTGCGCCGATCGATCCCGAGCGCGGCGCGGCGCTCATCCAGTCGTCGACCATCTGCTACTGCCATCCGCGCCTGATGGTCGAGTGCCAGGACAAGCCGGTGCCGAGCGTGGACGAGATGGTGGATTTCGTGCTGCGGGCGCTCAAGGCTTAGTTTGCGTGCCTGCGGGGCTTGTGGCGCGTGAGCTGCGGCCCGCAACTCGGCGGCTGACGCCGGCATGCAAAGGACGGCTGTCCAAAGCGACGCGGCGCGCCGAGGAATACCCGTCGATCCCGCAATAGCGATCGTCAGTGCGGCATGATAGGCAGTTCGCATGAAACGGCTGTTTCGCGCTTCTTTCCCGCTCGTGCTTCTGGCCCTCGCATCCGGCGCGGCGCCTGCGCGCGCCGCCGAACTCGTCGTGTTCGAACGCGCGGGCTGCGCGTGGTGTGCGCGATGGGATGCGGAGGTCGGCGAGGTCTACAGAAAGACGGCCGAGGGCGGACGGGCGCCGTTGCGGCGCGTCAATCTCGCGCGCGGCGTTCCTTCGGATCTCGGGCAGGTCGGGCCGGTGGTCTTCACGCCGACCTTCGTGCTGGTGGAGGACGGCAAGGAGGTCGGACGCATCGAGGGCTATGCCGACGAGGCGTTTTTCTATGCCTATCTCGACGGCCTGCTCGCGAAACTGCGCACCTCTCCCACGACGAACTGACTCCTCCGCGGCACGAAAATGCCGGGCGCTGGGCCCGGCTCCCGGAGTCCGATGAGCGCTCGATCAGGCGGTGTGCTTGATCAGAAAGCGGTAGACGCCACCCTCCGCGGTGGATTCCATCAGCTCGTTGCCGGTCGTCTTGCAGAAAGCGGCGAAATCAGCCGTCGATCCGGGATCGGTCGCAAGGATTTCCAGCGTGCCGCCGCGTGGCACCTCCTTCAGCATCTTCTTCGCGCGCAGGATCGGCAGAGGGCAGTTCAGCCCCTGGGCGTCGAGTGTCTTGTCGGCCATTGCAATCTCCTCAGAATTTGGTGCTGACGCCGTAGCGCCGGATGGCCCGGATGTATAGGTGGGCAAGCGATTTCCCGCGCCTGTTGCATGGAGGGCGGCCGCGCCGCCGGGCTTCACGCCGATCTACATCGCCCGCCAGATGGCGATGGATTGCGCCGCGTTCAAGCCAGCAGAATGCGTCAAATTCGGAAAGGTCGCGCTATCCGTCAGCCCGTGCGGCCATAGTAGATCATGCTGAGGTGCGTGGCCTCGGCGAAGAACAGCCAGCGCTCGACCGCGACGCCGAGGCCGGCGCTCAGCGTTGCGAGCGCGCCCAGTGGCAGCACGGACGCCGGGCCGCTCCACAGCGCCAGCGCGAGCAAAATCAGTGGCAGAACGAAGAGGGCGAGGCCGGCGACCACGCGCAGGCGCCGCGCATGCTTGCGCGCGACGGCGTAGCCCATCTCACGCATGATGAAATTCTCTTCCGTATGCGGCATTTCCAGGAGCCGCACCTCGCCGAAGCGGCCTAGGCCCGTCGCCGTGCCGAGCGTCGAGCGGGGCTGCTCGGTGTCGATGTGGCGCCAATAGGCGATCTTGAGCGCGAGGCCCACGACGAGCAGCGTCGCCGCCAGCGTGGCGAAGGCCGGTCGGTACACGCCGAAGAGGGCGGAGACCAGCACCAGCAGGAGCGCGCCAGTCGCCAGCCCGAGCACGAGGTAGGCGGGCAGGGTCAACGCATTGTTCCACTGCCGGATGGTCTTCAGGCTCGCGTAGATCATCGCCGTGCAGCAGACGGTGACGAAGGCCATGACGGCGGTGGCCGCCGCCGCCCAGGCGAAGGCGCCGGAGGTGTCGTTGAGGAACACCCAGCCGATGCCGAACACGGCGATCGGCACGAAGGTCGCAACTGCCGCGACGCCCTCGCGCGCGAGCCACGACGAGCGCCATTGCGTGAAGGCGCGCCACGCGCGCTCGGGGCGGCCGAGATGAAACGTGGACGAGAGCAGGCCGACCGCGACGAGCGCAACGCCGAGCCCGATGCCGACGAAACCGAGCCAGGTGCTGGCGGGCAGCACGCCCGCCGCGGCGAAGACCGCGAGCAGCGCCAGGAGCCCGTAACCCGCGCCGGAGGCGGTCGTGAAGAGGATGACGGAATAGGCGGGATTCATCGATGCGCCTCAGCGGGACAGGACGCGATCAACCCAGCGCAGGAACTTGCCTGCATTGGCGAGATCGGGCGCGGGTTCGAGCTTCCGGGGCGCGCTCGCCGCGCCATTGCCCGTGCGCGGGGGGAGATATTTGCTGGTCGGGCGATAGCCGGTCTCGGGCATGAGATCGAAACCGCCGCGCTCGCGCACGAGCTGCGAGACGTTCGACTCCGGGTCCGCGAAATCGCCGAAATGGCGCGCCTTCGAGGGGCAAGTGGCCACGCAGGCGGGCGTGCGATCCTCCTCGGGCAAATTCGTATTGTAGATCTTGTCGATGCAGAGCGTGCATTTCTTCATGACGCCCTGATGCTCGTCCATCTCGCGCGCGCCATAGGGGCAGGCCCAGGAGCACAGTGCGCAGCCGATGCACTTGTCATGATCGATGAGGACGATGCCGTCCTCCGCGCGCTTGTAGGAGGCGCCCGTCGGGCAGACCGTCACGCAATCCGGCTTCTCGCAATGCAGGCAGTTCTTGGGGAAATGCACGGTGCGCGCCGCCGGTCCCTGGCCGCCGACTTCGTAGGTGAAGACGCGGTTGAACCAGACGCCGCGCTGCTCGGCCTGATAGGCGTTGACGTCGGTCAGCGGCGCCGAATGGCCGGACGTGTTCCATTCCTTGCAATTGGTCGCGCAGGCGTGACAGCCCACGCAGGTGTCGAGGTCGATGACGAGGCCAAGGCGCTTGTCGCCGGTGACGGTCGGGAGACTTGTCATGTTCTTCTCCCGCCTCAGTTCTTCTTGGCCGCGCGCGACACGCCGTAATCCTTCGGCGCAAGGCGTGCGCCGTAGTCGTTGATGTCGGGCGCCGGCGCGACGCCCGGCGGGCGAGGCAGGTCGGGGAATTGCGGCTCGCTGACTTCCGCGCCCGGCTCGCATTTCTCGATGCGCACGCGCAGGTCGAACCATGCGGCCTGCCCTGTCACCGGATCGGAATTGGAGAGACGGCGCCCGTCCTTTTCCGGCGGCAGCAATTCGCTGATGAGATGGTTGAGCAGGAAGCCCTTCTTCGCCTCCGGCGCATCGGGCGCGAGCGTCCAGGAGCCCGCGCGCTTGCCGATGGCGTTCCAGGTCCAGACCGTGTCGGGGTTCACGCCTTCCATGGTCTTGATCTGCACCTTGATGGTTCCATTGTGGCTGGTGACGCGCACCCAGTCGCCGTCGGCGAGGCCGAGCTCGGCGGCCTTCACCGAGGAGACGTAAAGCTTGTTGCGCCCGAGGATCTGGCGCAGCCAGGCGTTCTGCGAGCCCCAGGAGTGATACATGATCATCGGGCGCTGGGTCAGCGCGTGGAGCGGATAGGCCTGCCTGTCGACCATCGCCTCCTCGAAGGGCTCGTACCAGATCGGCAGCGGGTCCATCGTCGCCTTCAGCCGCTCGCGCATGTTGTCCGGCGGCTGCACGGCGCCGTGGCCCTCGGCGGCGAGGCGGAATTTCTGCAACGGTTCGGAATAGAGCTGCAGCACGATCTGGTCCGTCGAGCCGATGAAGCCCATGTGTTTGGCGAACTCGAGATAGGACCTGTTGGCGAACTTGAAGAATTTCTGGTCCGGCGCCAGCGAATGATGCCAGAAGCATTCGTTTTCGACATAGGCCTGCAACTGGTTCGGATTGGCGGCGCCGCGCCCATGCTCGTCCCCGTTCGCGCCGCGCCAGCCGGCGAGCGGGCCGATGCCCGGCGCGCGCTCGTGATTGGCGATGTAATCGGGATAGCCGCCGGGATATTTCGGGCTGCCGTCGTCCTTCGTCATGCCCGGCAGTTTCAGCCGCGCGCCGAGGTCGAGCAGCACGGACTGGAAGGCGCGGACGTCGCGGTCTGGCTCGACGATCGGCTGGCGGATCGCGTCGGCGGGGCCGTCGGCCTCGCAGATGGGACGGTCGAGCAGGGAAATGCAGTCCCAGCGTTCGAGATAGGTGGTGTCGGGCAGCACGAGATCGGCATAGGACACCATCTCGGAGGCGTAGGCGTCGGAATAGATGATGCGCGGGATCTTGTAGTCGCCCGTCGACGGATCCTTGTCCGTCAGCATCTCCATCACGCCCTTCGTGTTCATCGTGGAGTTCCACGACATGTTGGCCATGTACATGAACAGCGTGTCGATCTTGTAGGGATCGCCCTTCCACGCGTTCGTGATGACCATGTGCATCAGGCCGTGCGAGGCGACGGGCGCCTCCCAGCTATAGGCCTTGTCGATGCGCACCGGCGTTCCGTCTGGCTCGAGCAGCAGGTCTTCCGGGCCCGTGGTGAAGCCGAGCGGCATGCCGCCGAGCGGCGTCATCGGCGCATAGGCCTTGCCGGAGGGCTTCGGCGCCGGCGGTATGGGCTTGGGGAAGGGCGGCTTGAAGCGGAAGCCGCCGGGGCATTCCACGGAGCCGAGCAACACCTGCAGGAAGTGGATGGCGCGGCAGGTGTGGAAGCCATTGGAATGGGCGGAGATGCCGCGCATGGCGTGCATCGCGACCGGACGGCCGATGAACTTGTCGTGCTTGCGGCCCGCCCAGTCCGTCCATTCGACATCGACGGTGATAGACTGGTTGAAGGCGACGTCGGCGAGTTCGGCGGCGATGCGACGGATCTGGTCCGCGCTCACGCCGCATTGGGCGGCGACCGCATCGGGGCTGTAGCGGGCGTCCATGTAGCGCTCGGCGATGAGCTGGAACGCCGGTACGGCCGTGCGCCCGTCGGTGAGCGCGAATTCGCCGACGATGGCCGGAGCGATGTCGGCGCGCTTCGCGCTCGTCAACGTTTTCGTCGTCTGGTCGAAGCAGAGCGGGTCGCCGTTGGCGTCCCGCGCGAACAGGCCATGGTCGGCCGCGCCCGGCGCCTGGATCACCAGCCAGGGTGCATTGGTGTAGCGCACGAGATAATCGAGGTCGATCTTGTCGGCGTTGAGCAGCTCATGGACCAGCGCGAGAACGAACAGGCCGTCGGTGCCCGGCCGAATGCCGAT
>CAMFKC010000164.1 GCA_945956975.1 uncultured Methylocystaceae bacterium
CCGTGAAGGCGAAGGGCGCGGCATAGTCGCCGACAGGGCTGCCGCGGTCGAAGCCGATGTCGAGCCCGGACCAGGAAATCAGCGTCACGAACCCAAGCGGCGTCTCGACGCTGCCTGCCTCTTCGCCGTCGATCAGCAAGGTGTAGCGGCTCGTCCCCTGCCCCTCGCCCATGCGCGGCGGCGCGATCTTCGAGAGACGCCGCACGCGCACGCCGAGCTTGCGATCTCCCGGCGGCACGGTGCGATCCGACGTCACGACCGTATGCGTCCCGCCGATGTTCAGCATGTGCGTCAGCCGTCCGTCGCGCAGATAGAGCGCGTAGCCCGACGTCGCGTCGCCATGCGAGATCAGCACGCCCTCCGCGCCCTCGCTCACATGCGCATCGGCTTCGATCGTGTAGGAGCGCGAGCGCACGTCCGGCGCGACATCGGTCGGCACATGGCCCATGCCGCGATGGAAGGTGAACTTGCGCCGCTCGCCATGATAGCGCGCCGCCGATTCCGCGAAACGCGGGCCGAAGCGGTCGTCGAGCGGCAGCACCTGATTGGCCTGCGCCTCCGTCCACCAGAGATCGATCAGTTCCTGCAACAACTCGGGCTTTTCGGCTGCGAGATCATTCGTCTCGGAGAAGTCCCGGTCGAGATCGAACAGTTCCCACTTGTCCTTCTCGAACGGCGTGCCCGGCGGGTGGTAGGCCACCGCTTTCCACCCGTCACGCCACACGCCGCGATGGCCGAACATTTCGAAATATTGCGGCTTGCCGCGCGACGGCGCGGCGGCGTCGAACAGGCTCGCCTTGAAACTGACGCCGGTGATCGGCTGTTGCGGCACGCCGTTGATCGCATCCGGCGCCGCCACGCCGACGATGTCGAGCAGCGTCGGCGTCAGATCGCTCGCATGCGCGAATTGATGCCGCAATTCGCCGCGCGCCTTGATCCGCGCCGGCCACGAGACAACCAGCGGATCGCGGATGCCGCCGCCGTGCGTATTCTGCTTGTAGCGGCGCAGCGGCGTGTTGGCCGCCATCGCCCAGCCGAGCGGAAAGTTGGAATGCGACTTGGGCCCGCCGATCCGGTCGATCAGCCGCTTCTTCTCCTCCATCGATTCCCAGCGGAAATTGTAAGGCCCCATTGCGTTCAGCATGCCGAGCGGCCCGCCCTCCTGGCTCGCGCCATTGTCGGACATCACGATGACGAGCGTATCGTCGCGCACGCCCGCCGTTTCGAGGAACGCGACGAGGCGCGCGAGATGCTGGTCGGCATGGTCGAGCATGGCCGCATAGGCGCCCTGCAGGCGCGCGAACACGGTGCGCTCGTCGTCGGAATGATCGGCCCAGCCGCGCACGAAATCGTTACGCGGCGGCATGCGCGTATCGGCAGGCACGATGCCGAGTTCCTTCTGCCGCGCGAGACGCCGCTCGCGCTCCTCGTCCCAGCCGTGCGCGAAATGTTTGTCGTAATGCGCGATCAGATCGGCCGGCGCCTGGTGCGGCGCATGGCACGCGCCGAGCGCGAGCCATGCGAGCCAGGGATCGTTCGGACGGTCGGCGATGTGATCGGCGATGAAGCGGATCGTATGGTCGACCAGATCCGCGGTCAGATGATAGCCGCTCTCGAAATTTCCGGGCGCCTCGATATGTGTGTTGTCGAGCACGAGTTCGGGCGCATACTGATCCGTCTCCGCATCGAGGAATCCGTAGAAGCGATCGAAGCCGCGGGCGAGCGGCCAGCCGTCGAAAGGCCCGGTCGCGCCGCTCTCGGTCAACGGCGTGACGTGCCACTTGCCGAGCATGTAATTGCGGTAGCCATGCGGGCGCAGCATCTCGGCGAGCGTGCCGGCCTCCTTCGCAATCTTGCCGCGATAGCCGGGAAAGCCTGAATCGAAATTCGCGAGACAGCCGACGCCGACCGCATGATGGTTGCGCCCGGTCAGCAGCGCCGCGCGCGTGGTCGAGCACATCGCCGTCGTGTGAAAGCCTGTGTACCGCAAGCCCTGCGCGGCGATCGCGTCGATCGTCGGCGTCCTGATGGCCGAGCCGTAGCAGCCGAAATCCGAAAAGGCGACATCGTCGAACAGCACGATCAGGATATTGGGCGCGCCCTCCGGCGCCTTCGTGCGCTGCGGCCACCAGGGTTGCGATTCCTTGACCGTCGCGCCGATCTTTCCGCCGAATGTCTGCTGAACCATTGTTTGTCTCTTTGCGCGTTTCCCGCGGCGATCATCGGGGCCGCAGCACGTCAGCGCAAGACCCGCGATCCCGCGCTGGAGACATGCGCGCCGCGCGATTGACCGGGCGGCGCCGTCGTCTAGACTTGCCGCCCATCAGGTCAAAGCGGCCGTAAAACCGCACGAAACGGCACAGCCGCCTCGCACGCATCCGCACAGGGAGATCGCCCATGGCCAACGTCCAGCCTCTGAAATCCGCCCATCATGTCGACGCTGTCGAGGCCGCGATCCGCGTCGACCTCGCCGCCTGCTATCGCCTCGTCGCGCTCTATGGCTGGGACGATCTCGTCTTCACCCATATTTCCGCGCGCATCCCCGGGCCCGAGCATCACTTCCTCATCAATCCCTACGGCATGATGTTCGAGGAGATCACGGCCTCCAGCCTCGTGAAGATCGACATGCAGGGCAATCCGGTCGGCGAAAGCGCCTATCCCGTCAATCCCGCCGGCTTCACCATCCATTCCGCCGTGCACGAGGTGCGCGAGGACGCCGGCTGCGTCATGCATCTGCATACGCCGGACGGCACGGCCGTTTCGTCCTCGAAGGAGCGCCTGCTGCCGCTCAACCAGACCGCGCAGCTCGTCATCCCCGACCTCGCCTTCCACGATTACGAAGGCGTTGCGCTCGACCATGACGAGCGCCCGCGCCTGCAGAAGGATCTGGGAACGAAGAACATCATGCTGCTGCACAACCACGGCACGCTGACCGTGGGCGAGACCTGCGCAGCGGCCTTCCTGCGCATGTACTATCTCGAGCGCGCCTGCACGATGCAGGTGCGCACGCGCATGCTGGGCGGCGCGGACCAGGATTATCCGGTCGACCAGGGCGTGATCGACAAGAACGCGCAACTGATCGCCGGCGACGGCTTCTCGAAGCTTGCCCAGCATCTCGTCTGGCCGGCGCTGCTGCGCAAGCTCGACCGCACCGATCCGTCGTTCCGGAACTGACCGGCGGAATGCGCATCTTCACGGCCATCCTCGGCACCGAGACCAACACGTTCGCCCCACTGCCCACCGGCCTCGCGCAGTTCGATCCGATCGAGCCGACGCCGGGCGGGCCGCCCGACGAGATCAGGCACCCCTTCGGCATGATCGTGCGCGCCGCGCGCGAGCGCGCGCTGAAGGATGGGCATGAGGTCCTGGTCGGCCGCGGCGGCTTCGCGACGCCGGGCGGCGTCACCACGCGCAGGGCCTATGAAACCCTGCGCGATAATCTGATGGCCGACCTGAGAGCGTCGCTGCCGATCGATCTCGTCGCCCTCGGCGTGCATGGCGCGATGATCGCAGACGGCTACGACGACGCCGAAGGCGATCTGATCGCGCATATCCGCGCCATCGTCGGGCAGCAAACAGTGATCGCGGTCGAACTCGATCTGCACGGCCACCTGACGAAAGCCAAGGTCGAGAATTCCGACATTCTCGTCTTCTTCAAGGAATATCCGCACACCGACATCTACGAGCGCGCCGTGGAGGTCGTCGATCTCGGAATCGCCGCGGTCGAGAAGCGCATCACGCCGGTCATGAGCGTGTTCGACTGCGGCATGATTTCCGTCTTCCACACCTCGCGCGAGCCCACGCGATCCTTCGTGGATCGCATCAAGGCGCTGGAAGGCAGGGACGGCGTTCTCTCGATCTCGCTCGTGCACGGGTTTCCATGGGGCGACTGTCCGGAATTCGGGACGAAGGTCCTGGTCGTCACTGACAATGCGCAGGCGAAGGGCGACGCGCTGGCCAAGGATCTCGGCGAAGCCGTCATCGCCATGCGCGACCGGACGCTCGCCAAATATCTCTCCGCAGACGATGTGATCGAAGCCGCGCGTTCGCACAACGGCTGCGTCGTCGTCGCCGACAGCGCCGACAATCCCGGCGGCGGGTCTGCGGGCGATTCCACCTTCATCCTGCAGCGCCTGATCGAGCGCAATGTCGATGGCGTCGCGCTCGGACCTCTCTGGGATCCCGGCTGCGTCGAACTCTGCTTCGCGGCCGGCCCCGGCGCACGGCTGCCGCTGCGCATCGGCGGCAAGACCTCGCGCGCCTCGGGCGAGCCGGTGGATGTGGAAGCGGAGGTCATCGCCTGCGTGCCGCGCGCACAGATGATCGACACGTTCGGCCATGGGCCCGACGCGACGTCGCCGCTCGGCGACGCTGCGGCCGTGCGCGTCGGCGGCGTCGAGATCGTGCTCAACCAGCACCGCACGCAGGCCTTGGGCGACGTCTTCACGCCGCTCGGCATCGACTGGCGCAAGAAGAAGATGGTGATCGTGAAATCCTCGCAGCATTTCTACGCCGCCTATGCGCCGTCGGCGGATGAGGTCCTCTATGCGGAGACGCCGGGTTCGATGACGATGGACTGGAAGTCGCTGCCCTATCGAAAGCGGCCGAAGGACATCTGGCCATTCGAGGCATGACGCAGATGCCCGACGCGGCCGACGCGCCTCAGCATCGTTTCATCTCCGCGCCTGACGGCCTGAGGCTGCATTACGCCGAATATGGCTCGACGCTGGATCGCGGCGTTCCCGTCGTGTGCCTGCCTGGCCTTACGCGCAATTGGGAGGATTTTTCCGCGCTGGCGCAGGCGCTGCATTCCGGCGGCCTCAAGCCGCGCCGCGTGCTGGCGCTCGACTATCGCGGGCGCGGCCTGTCCGCGCGCGACCGCAAATGGGAGAACTACACGATCGGCGTCGAGAATGCCGATATTCTCTCTGCCCTCGACGCGAGCAGCGTGCACGAGGCCATCGTGATCGGCACGTCGCGCGGCGGCCTTCACGCCATGACGTTCGCGGCCACGCGGCCGACGCTGCTGAAGGCGGTCGTGCTCAACGACATCGGGCCCATCGTCGAACCGCTCGGTCTCATGCGTATCAAGAGCTACGTCGGCAAGATGCCCGCGCCGCGCAACTGGGCGGAGGCGGTCGACATCGTCAAGTCGACGATGTCGGCGCATTTCACGTCATTGTCGGATCAGGACTGGGACGGCTACGCGCGCCGCACGTTCGAGGAGAAGGACGGAAAGTTCGTCGGCCGGTCCGATCCAAAGCTCGCCAACACGCTTGCCGACGTCGGGCCGGACATGAAACGCATCGAACTCTGGCCGCAGTTCGAGGCCATGGCGCAGGTCCCGACGCTCGCGATCCGCGGCGAGAATTCCGACCTCCTGTCCGCCGCGACTCTCGACGAAATGACCAGGCGCTGCGCGACCTGCGAAAGCTGGATCGTTCCTGGCCAGGGCCACGCGCCGTTGCTGACCGACGCGCCGACGATCGAGCGCATCAAGGCTTTTGTCGCGGCGAACGGCTGATCAGATCAGGCGGGAATCGCGCGATGAAGATGAGGGCACGTCGCCCTCCTCCACACGTAGCGCGAACGCAGTCGTCTCACCTCGCGCGAGCGCGCGCGCCTGATCGATCCAGCGCTCGCGATCGATGCGGCCCGGAAAGGCGAGATACGAGCCGACCCATTTGACGTTCGCGGCGCTCCACGCGGCGATCTGATCGAAATGCCAGACGCCGAGCCGGTGCAGGCGTTCTTCGTTCTGACGGCCGATCCCCTTGATGAGTTTGAGATCGTCGCCGGCGCCATTGCGAGGCGCGGCGAGGCCGAGCGGCCTTGCGCCGTCATAGGCGCCTTCGTCCTCGACCGGCGCCGCCATTTGCGGCAGCGAATCCAGGAGCGCTTTCACGTCATCCTCTGCGAGAGGCGCATCGGCGCTGTCGTCCATCTTGATCGCGCCCGACCTGACGGCTGCTGCGTGGGGCGTTTCGATGCCCGCCGCCAGCAGCTTGGCCTGCGCGACCCAATGTTCGCGCTCGATGCGCCCTGGGAAGCTGATGGATGCGCCGACCGATGCCTCCTTTGCGGCGCTCCAGTCTGCGATCTCGGCGAATCGCCGCACGCCAAGCG
>CAMFKC010000165.1 GCA_945956975.1 uncultured Methylocystaceae bacterium
GACAGCCTGATAGGGGCGGGTGGCGCAACCGCTGGTGCACGCGACCAGGATCACACTGAAGGCAGCCGCCATACGACGCATTTGCTCACCATTGTCTTCGCTTCGACGCTGCGTTGAACGCCTGATCTTTTTATGACGGCATGGTTAACAAACACTGACGCGAGACGATTAACGCGCCCTCAACCATAAGCCGCTTAAATCCGGCCACAGACAGGTTGGAGTAGAGCATGCGCGTCGAGTCGCAAGCACAGGGCCAGGGTTCGCGGCAGAGGTCCGACGACGCCGAGATCGATCTCGGCGGCATCGGCGGGGCCATCTGGGCGAACCGCAAGATCGTGGCCGGCGCGGCGCTGCTCGCGCTCTGCGCGTCCACCGCCTTCGTCAATATCGTGAGCCCGCGCTACACGGCGGAGACACGGGTGCTGCTCGAATTGCAGTCGAGCTTCATGCCCGGCGAGGACGTGAAGTCCGAAGCCGCCGGCGCGCTCGATCCCGAAGCGGTCGGCAGCCAGATCCAGCTCGTCACTTCGCGCGACGTCGCCCGCCGCGCGATCAAGCAGATCGGCCTGCTCGGCAACAGCGAATTCGATCCGATGAGCGGCGGTCTCGGCGCCGTTTCGCGCATGCTCGTCCTGCTCGGCCTCAAGCGCGATCCCTCGCAGATGTCGCCCGAAGACCGCGTCTTCGAGAATTACTACGAGAAGCTGCAGGTCTTCTCGCCGACCAAGACGCGCGTTCTCAACATCGAATTCCAGTCGCGCGATCCCGACCTCGCCGCCAAGGCCGCAAACACGATCGCGACCATCTATCTGGACTTCCAGCAGGACGCCAAGCGCGCGAACGCGCGTTCGGCGGCGGCCTCGCTCGGATCGATCGTGGCGGACCTGAAGACCAAGGTCGGGGCCGCCGAATCGAAGGTCGAGGATTTTCGCGCGGAGACGGGCCTGCTGGTCGGCACCAACAATACGACGATCACCGCCCAGCAACTCGGCGAAGTGAACACCGAACTGGCCCGCGCGCGAACCTCGCAGGCCGATGCGCAGGCCAAGGCGAAGCTCATCCGCGAAATGCTGAAGCAGGGGCGCGTCGGCGAAATTCCCGACGTCGCCAACAACGATCTCGTCCGCCGCATTTCGGAACAGCGGGTGACGCTGAAGGCGCAACTCGCGCTCGAATCGCGCACGCTTCTGCCCGGCCACCCGCGCATCAAGGAGCTCACGGCCCAACTCGCCGACCTCGACAGCGAACTGCGCGCCGCTGGCGACAAGGCCGCGCGCACGCTCGACAACGACGCCAAGATCGCAGGGCAGCGCCTGGCGAACCTCCAGACTTCGCTGGACCAGCAGAAGAAGGTCGTCGGCTCGATGAGCGCAGAGGAAGTGAAGCTGCGCGAGCTCGAGCGCACCGCCAAGGCGCTCAAGGACGATCTGGAAGCCGCCACCACGAAATACCAGCAGGCGCTGGCGCGCGAGAATTCCAAGTCGACGCCAGCCGACGCCCGCATCATCTCCCGCGCGATTGCGCCGCAGATCCCGTCGTTCCCGAAGAAAATCCCGATCATCGGCTTTTCGACCCTCGCCGCGCTCCTGCTGTCGATCGCGTTCGTGGTCGCGCGCGAATTGCTCAAGGACAGCCCGGCGCCCCGCGCTGCGCCGGCGCCGCTGCCTCCGCCCGTCGATCACGAGGCCGACGAGCGGCGGGAGTCTGTCGAACGCCGCGTGGTCGCGCTCGACGCCGCGCCGGCAGCGCTGCTCGCCCTGTCGCAGGGCTTCGCGCAATCCGTGGCCGATGAGGCCGCTCAGACCCCGGCGCTGGCGCTGTCGATCTGCGAAGGGGACAGCGACGAGGGTTTCGCGCTGGCCGCCGCGCGCGCGCTGGCCCGCCGCGGCCGCACGATCCTCGTGGCGCTGGACGAAGCGGCGCAGATGCCGAAGTCGGCCGGTCCCGGCCTCGCCGAACTGCTTTCCGGCCGCGCGAGTTTCGACGACACCATCCACCGCGACCAGATTTCGCGCCTGCACTTCATGTCCGCCGGCGCCGGCGCGCGTGGCGGCGCGGATGCGCTGCTTTCGGCGCTCGATGCGCTGATGGAGGCTTACGATTACGTCCTCGTCGCCGGGTCTTCGGCCCTCGACCTCGACGACGCCTACGCGCTGGCGCAACTCGCCAAATCCTGCGCGGTCTACGCCAGCGAGGCCCATTCGGCCGCGACGCTCGCCGACGCGCTCGAGCGCCATGGCCTTCCGCGCCCGGCGATCTGCGGCGCGGAGGATGTGAGGCTTGGACAGACGGCTGCGTGAAACTTCACGCAGCGATTCCAGTATCAGTCTCAAGCCATTGGAAAAGAGTCGTTTTTCAGGCCGGGCCTGCGCGCATCTGCTCGACGAACGATAGCGCCCACGCCGTCTTTTTCACCCAGCGCTTGGCCGAGAGCCGCGCGCGTTCGACAGGGGCCCAGGCCGCGCCGAGCGCCGTGCAGGGCAAGACGAGATCGGCCAGCGCGATCTCCTCGTCGCAAATGGCGTTCTTGTAGCGCGACTCGCCGATGCCGAGATCGAAGCGCTCGAAACCGCGCGCGCCCAGATCGCGGATGATGTGGCGCAGCAGCAGTTCGGCCGGGCTCGATCGGGCGATCTGCGGATCGACGTTGAAGGAATTGACCAGCCCGTGCCAGGCGCGACCGCGCGGCATGCCGCCGTAGGTCGCCACGATCCGGTCGCCGACGCTCAAGGCGTGAAATTCAAGCGCCGGCGCGCCGCCGCAGCGCCCGCTCGACATGGCGTCCAGGAACGCCCGCACCGCGACATGGGCGAAGCCGGGGTCGCGGTTCTTCTGGCTGAACCGCAGGGTTTTCTGGTTGACGAAGGCCTCGAGGATCGTGCGCGCGCGCTCGACCTCCGTGGCGCGCTCGTAGGCGAGGGGGCCGAGTTCGGCGAGCTTGCGCTCCTTTGCGCGTAACTTCTTGCGGGTCGATGCGGAATCGATGCGCTTGAGAAAGGCTTCGGCGTCGGCGCCGATGGTCGCCCCGTAAGCAAAGCTGGGGCTGGGATGGGCGCCGAGCGCCGCGAACGGGTTTGAAGCGCCGGCCCATGACACGGGCTGGTTCAGCAAAACGAAGCAATCGACCGCGGAGGCCGACCCGCGTCCGGCCTTCAGCAGGAAATCGCGCGCGTCCTGCGGCGCGAGGGAAAAGCCCGGCCGCATCATCGGCAGGTTGAGATTGGAATGCTTGCCGCCTGCGAACATGGCGAGACGGGCTGGCCCCCGCTGCACCACGGCGAGCGGCAGGACGATGGAGGGGCGCTCCTGCGTGTCGTAGCCGACGACGACAAGAGGCGCGGCGCCCGATGCTTGCGCCAGATGCTCGTACCAGGGCAGGGCGAAGCCCAGCGTCTGGTAGGCGGCGCCTGTCGAGAAAGCCTCGATCTCGCGCCAGGCCCGCAGCGCCGGCCACGGGCGCTCGAACGTCTCGATGCGCGCCAGAGACGACGCGGCCTCCGCGGCGTGCGGGGGCGCGCGATCCTCGATCGCAGCTGCGACTGGAGCCATCATCAAATCCACCTTTGGGTGGACGCTAGCAACAAATGGTCAAGGAGAACTTGCCATTGTGGGCGCCGGAGGGCTTCCCATGAGCATCAAGCGGGATGTGATCGATCTGGGGTTCCGCATGTTCGGGGCCACGGGGCTGCATCGGCTGGCCGCCCGCTACACGCAGGGACTTGGCGCGATCCTGATGCTGCATCGGGTGCGGGCTGCGCCGCAGGTGGGCTTTGCGCCAAACGGCGGGCTCGAGATCACGCCGGATTTTCTGGATTCCCTTCTGACGCGCCTGAAAGCCAGCGGCTATGCGCTCGTCTCGCTGGACGAGGCGGTGGCGCGCATCCGGTCCGGCGCGCAGGGCCAGCCCTTTGTCGCGCTGACTTTCGACGACGGCTATCGCGACACGGCCGACGTGGCGCTGCCGATCCTCGAAAAGCATGGCGCGCCGTGCACGGTTTTCGTTACCACGGGCTTCGCCGACCGCACCGCACGGATGTGGTGGGTGGAGATGGAAGAGGCGATCGCGGCGCTTCCGTCCATTCGCATCGAGGCGGCGGGCCGGCTGTTCGATCTGCCGGCGGCGACGGCCGAGCAGAAGCAGGCGGCCTTCGAGGCTCTCTACTGGCCCCTGCGCGCGGGCGAGGAAAGCGAGTTGCTGCGCGTCACGGGCGCGCTGGCGGACGAAGCCGGCGTCGAGCGTGTCGATCTCGTCGACGAACTCTGCCTGAACTGGTGCGGTTTGCGAAAGCTCGCGCGCCATCCGCTGGTCGCGATCGGCGCGCACACGCTCAGCCATCCGATGCTCGCCAAACATCATGACGCCTTCGCGCGACGCGAAATCGCCGACAGCAAGACGCTGATCGAGGACGAACTCGACTGCGCGGTGAAGCATTTTGCGTATCCGGTCGGCGATCCCGGCTCGGCTGGCCCCCGCGAATTCGCGATGGCGCGGCAGGCGGGCTACGAGAGCGCGGTGACCACGCGACCGGGCATGGCGTTTCCCGAACATGCGGGCCACCTGACGGCGCTGCCGCGGTTGTCGGTCAACGGCAATCATCAGTCTCTGGCGACGCTGGACATCCTCTTGTCCGGCGCGCCGTTCATGCTGTGGAACAGGGGGCGGAAGCTCTCCGTCGCCTGACGCCGGATCGGGCGGCGCTAGCGATCCTCCCGCGCCATCCAGGAGACGACAGGCAACAGCGGCACGATCCAGATCGTCCCGAGCACGGCGTAGAGCAGGGGCTGCAGCCAGGGCGAAGCCTCCTGCAGCGGGCGCGACTGGGCGAGGGCCATCGCAATCAGCGCATAGAAGATCACGTAGACGACCATGAACAGCGCGCCGATCAGCTTGCGGATGCGAATGGGCATGGTGCGGGAGGCTCCCTGAGGCGCAGCGCCGCAGGCATGGACGCCGCGCGCGCAGGGGCTTATCTAACGCGACGTTTCCGAAGGCAACCCGCCAGCCCCGAGCCAATCCGCCGCATGACCGACTGGATCAACTTTCCCGCCGCTTCCCTCGGCGCCGCGCGCGCCGCCTCCGCGCCGGACAGGACGGCCGTCGCGCGCTGGCTCTGGTTCACGGCTGCGCTCGTGTTCGCGATGGTGGTCGTCGGCGGCGCGACGCGGCTGACGGAATCAGGCCTGTCGATCACGGAGTGGAAGCCGGTGACGGGCGTCATCCCGCCGCTGTCGCACGCCGACTGGGTCGAGGCCTTCGAGAAGTACAAGCAGATCCCGCAGTACAAGGAATTGTTCCCGAATATGGACCTCGGGCGGTTCCAGACGATCTTCCTGTGGGAATGGAGCCATCGGCTGCTGGGCCGGCTGATCGGCGTCGTTTTCGCCCTGGGACTGGCCTGGTTCTGGTTGCGCGGCGCGCTGAGCGCGCGGCTGAAGTGGCAGCTCTCGGGCGTGCTCGCGCTCGGCGCGCTCCAGGGGGCGGTCGGATGGTGGATGGTGGCGTCCGGCCTCGTCAATCGCGTCGAGGTCGCGCAGGAGCGGCTCGCGATCCACCTGCTGCTGGCTAGCATCACCTTCGCGGCGCTGGTCTGGATCGCGGGCGGGCTCGCGCGTCCGCGCCGCGACGAAATCGCTTCGACGACGGCGAAGGTGCTCGGCGTGCTGCTCGCGCTCGTGACCCTGAAGCAGATCTTTCTCGGCGCGCTTGTCGCGGGCCTGCGCGCGGGCCTGACCTACAACACGTGGCCGCTGATGGACGGGCGCTTCGTGCCGCCCGCTGCCGATCTGTTCCGCAACGAGCCCTGGTGGATGAACTTCTTCGACAACGTCACGACGGTGCAGTTCGACCACCGGATGGGGGCCTATGTCCTGCTGGCGCTGGCGCTCGCGAATGCGATCTTCGCGCGGCAGACCGGCGTGGTGCGGCGCGGCTGGGCGATCGTGGCGCTGGTCTGCTGCCAGGCGGGGCTCGGCATCGCGACGCTCGTCTGGAGCGTGCCGCTGCCGGCCGCGCTGGCGCACCAAGCCTTCGCCATGCTGGTGCTGGGCATGGTCGTGGCCAATCTGCGCGCGGAATTCCCGGCCCGCGCGTAAG